>DATLIT010000001.1:0-2056 GCA_035539295.1 Terrimicrobiaceae bacterium
TCCTCATACATCCTCGAAAGCGCCGGTGAGACTGCGAATCATCAACGGCATGCCGGGCAAGAGCCTGACGTTTGCTCATGGCAAGAGCAAAGTCGTTGTTCCGCCGGGCGAGTGCGCTGTTTTGGAGAGCCAGCCGGCAACCGCTAGATACACTGTCCACGTGGATGGGGAGAGCATTCCGTTGCTTATGCGTCAGGAAGGACTGATTCGAAATGCCATCATCATCTTTTTTCTCAAGGACGACAAACCGAGCTTCATCCGCGCCTTTGAGAACAATGACGAAGTAGCGGCGATGCGCGCTGAACTCGAGAAAGCGAGGGAGTGATTGACTGCGCCGCTCGACCCTCAGAGGACGCTTAGAGAACTCAAGGAACTCAGAGCGCTCACCTCTGATGAAAATGGCGCCCAACGGGTCGCCTTTACACCGATATGGGCGAAAGCGCGAGACTGGCTTCGACAAAAGCTCGAAGAACTTTTCCTGAAGATCCACCGCGATGAAGCAGGAAATGTTTGGGCCACTCTGGCCGGAGAATCTGATCAGGCTCTCGTGATTGGTGGGCACATCGATTCCGTTCCCAATGGGGGATGGCTGGATGGATCCTTGAACCTGCTCGCCGGCCTCGAAATCTTGCGCCGGATTAATACGCGATATAACGGAAAGCCGCCGGTCTCCGTCCGTCTGGTCGATTGGGCCGACGAGGAGGGAGCCCGCTTCGGAATGAGCCTCTTCGGATCTTCTGCCTGCTCAGGTCATATCAATCTCGCGGAGACCAGACGGCTACAGGACAAAGATGGCATTGCCTTGATCGATGCACTGGCCGAGCACGGCATCGACTTCGAACGCCTGAAGGACAGTGGCAGGGAGCTGCAAAATGCCGAAGCGTATATCGAGTTGCATATCGAGCAGGGACCGGTATTGCTCGATTTGGATTTGCCGCTCGGAGCCGTGCTTGGCACCTTTGGCGTCGAACGGCACGCCATCACTTTTCGAGGTCAGGCGGCGCATTCGGGCAGTACCCCGATGAACCGACGTCGCGATGCCTTCCTCGCCGCCGCCAAGATGAGCCCGGAGAGTTACCGGATCGCAAACCACCACGGCGGCGTTTGCACGATCGGAACGTGCTCCACCCTTCCAGGCATTGCCACCAGCGTCGTCGCGGAATGTCGCCTTACTCTTGATCAACGTCACCTCGACGCCCATGCCCTCGCAAAAATGTTCGAGGAAGCCAGGCACTCGAGCGAGCGATTTGCTAGAGAGGGAGGGGTGGCGGTCTCGTGGGAGCGGCTGATGCGGATCGAACCGATTCCGTTTGATAGCGAATTAGTCGATCTCTGCGAGGAGGTGATCCGGGAAACCTGCGGCGCGGCGCACCGGATGCCATCGGGTCCTCTTCACGATGCCGCTGAAGTGGCGCGTGCCGGAATCCCCACGGTCATGCTGTTCGTGCAAAGCCTCTATGGAATTAGTCACAACACGATTGAAGCCACCACGGAGGAGCACATCGAAGCGGCTGTCATTGCTTTCGACAAACTCGCGCAGAAAGTCATTGAGCGAATGGTGTGATCCTGCCCTTGTGGCCATGCGAGGACGAACGACCGAGATATCAGCGTTTTCCAGCGTCATTTATCCCGACTGGCTTTCGCCCGGCCACGCCGTTAAGAAACAGCTCGCAAAAGCTGAGTGAGACTTCGGTTGGATCACCGCTCAAGGCGTGTCTCGGAAAGAGCTCGTTCGTGAGAAAGTAGCTTCGCAGCATTCCCGTGAAAGCTCGCGCTGCCACGCCCGGATCTACCTTTCGGAATTTGTGTTCCTTGATGCCCCGAACGGTCAACTGCTCGACCAAGGCAAGAAACCTGCTGACGAACTGGTCGTGGAAGGCCTCGGCAAGGGCATGGTCTTCGAGGGCGCTGTGGTAATAGAGGCGTAGAAAGATCGGATCAAAAGCCTCCGCAAACCGCTGGGCAACTAGACGCAACGCTTCCTCAACCGGAATATTTCGGCAATCCGCTGCGTCAATGATACGGGCGAGCCGCTCATCCCCGAGTTTGTCTCGGA
>DATLIT010000002.1:0-3035 GCA_035539295.1 Terrimicrobiaceae bacterium
GTGAACGAGCTTTTTCTTGTGAACCGCAGCCAAACCGGCGGCGACCTGCGTCGCAATCTCCAGAGCCAACTTTACCTCAAGCCGGCCCGAGCGCTTGATGAGATTCTGCAGGGTTTCTCCTTGTACAAACTCCATGGCGTAGAAGTAACCCTCAGCGCTTCTCCCCAAGTGGAAGACCGAGGCAACATTCGGATGCCGGACGCTAGCCGCTGCGCGCGCTTCGCGCAGGAAACGAAGCTGCGCCGTTTCGTCACCGAGATATTTTTTGCTGATGACTTTCAAAGTCACCGGGCACCGCAGATCGACGTCGAGTGCTTTGTAGGTTACCCCCATCGCACCGCGGCCCAACTCGACCGGCTTCCCGGCTTCGTCGGTCATCAGCTCGTAATGCTCGAACCGTTGCGTCATCTGTTCCGATATAGAGACGACCGTGCCTGCAGCAGACGGTTCGCCGGATTCCACCTTGCCAGCGAGAGCCTTGCCCAGCATGCACACCGGACAGAATACAACGGCTCCGGAAAACTCATTACCGCAACTCGGGCAGATGCGCCTGTCCTCCGTGTCCTGCGTTTTCATGGGCCTAACCGCCCTTCGGATGCGACCCAGGCGTCGCAAAGAGTCCAACGCGTAGCGTGAAAGCTCGCAGCGCTCCCGCCGGCGGACCAATGGTCGCGTTTCACCAAGGAATCAGTCGTTAACCAACAATATCGGTGAAAGCATGTTTAGGAATAAAATTCCTGAACCCTGCTGGATACCGGAAGAACCTTACAAAGAAGTGTGGAATCGCACAATCGGAGTGGGGCGCGGCTTGGAGATAGTTCGAAAGTTTGCTCGTTTTGAGTTTGCAGCGGCGCACATTGGAACCGACAAAGATCTTACCGCTCTTCAAAGCTTCTTACTGAGTTTCACGATGTTTCGTCCCTCGCGCCTGTCGTACGCGCAGGTATCCAGCATCTTGCGAACGAAGTGGATGCCAAGGCCACCGATCTGGGGCTCGTGAGACCGAAGGGAGACATTGGGTTCCGGCTCATTGAAAGGATTGAATTCCCTGCCGTCGTCGCAGATTTCAATGTTGAGGCTGTTTTCCGTAACCTCCAGGCGGACAATGATCTCATGCTTCCGGGCGTCGTCGTAGCCGTATTTGATGGTATTGGTCACGATTTCCTCAATGGCGAGGTTGGCGGCGAAAATGACGCCTTCGGATGCGTTATTGCCCTCGAGAAACTGACTCGCTGCGTCGGCCGCCGCGGGAAGATCATCGAAATCGCTATTGATCTTGAAGACGATATCGGGCACGGGCGAAAGGTCTCAGACGCGGAAGATCGCTTCCAGCTTTTTGCCCAGGATGAGGCTGGCTCCCACCATTGGTGGTGCCGAGGAAGCACATGGCCCAAACGCCCAGCGCACTGGCAATTAAGCACATCACCCAGCAACTTGATAGAGTTCGTAAATGGCCTTGGTAATCGGGTAGTCCGGCTGCCTCTGGGCGAGAATCAGGGAGCCGCTGACTTCAAGCATGGCAAATGAAAACGCAAGCAGGGCTCTCGCCAGAAGATTGGCCATGATGAGGGGGGCGTTAATTTTCGTCAAAGTTCTGAGCGGTAGGCAGCCGAGATTTTGTGCGGCTTCTTCAAGGGTGACGCTGGTTTGCTGAAATCCCGCCGCGGCGGAACGCACGACGCAGGGAAGCCGGCGGACGCTATAGGCGAGAATCGGCAGCGGATCCTTGACCGGGTTAAGTGCTCGCAGGAGCTTCCCCTCCTGCGTCATGATTGCCAAACGCACCACGATGCCCGGGGGCCGGTGCGGTCGCGCGCCGGAATTATCTGCATCGGTGAGACGTCAGGCATGCGGCAGATGCCGAACGGGGAGGTCTGCCTGCCAACGGGCGAGAGGGGCGGCAGGGCTGGTAGAATCGGGGAGCGATGACGAGAGGCGCCGAACGGCAGCGTCGCATAGCCCGCGCGCCCGGTCTGAGCTATAACTGACTGAAAAGCTTTGTTCCGACTAAAAGCCCTTCCGCACCCCCCTTCCGACAACCAGTCCCGCGATCAATAGCTTGTTCATCCTCTTTCCGAAATATTCTGCGAAGCAACATTCAATAAAGAAGCGATTGTCGCTTCTCTAAGGCCAGACGCCGTCGGCTGACGCCTCTGCCGCTGTTGAGTATACCTGAAAGACTTCCAAAAGTCCGGTGACCTCAAAGAGTTGGCGCAATTGAGGGCTCAGGCCGATGACAGCGAGGCGACCCCCGTTTCTGGAAACTTCCTGGGTGGGAACGATGAGAGCGCCGATGCCCATGCTCGCGATAAAGGTCGTTCCACCGAAATCGACCAGAATGGAGCGCGCTCCCTCGTTGATGCGTCGCAAGGCGTATTCCCGAAAGGACTCGGCGGCGTCGTGGTCAAGTCGTCCAGACACCATGATCACAAGGATCTTCCCTTCCTTACGCTCGGAGATCTGCACATGGCAAGATAATCAGGCATGATGAACGGCGACAAGCCGGCTTCGCGCCAGGCATCATTGTGCCGTATCGCCGTGCTCCAGATTTCGCGGCGCTGCGGGATAGTGACGTCGTCGCCCTTCATGCTGAGTAGCCGATCGCGCCGTGTCGCCTAGATTGTCGTGGGCGAAAAACACGGGCTTTCTACAGTTCGCTGAGAAGTTCTTGCATTGTATGCGTAACAAGGTGATCTGGATCAGTTGCCAGCAGGAGTGGGATCTCTAACCCCTATTTAGGCGTCTTTCTACCTTTCGCGGAAAGATTCTCTCATCGCCGCACGCTGGTCGTTGGAATCCACCTAGGCAGATCGATGAATGCCAGAAGGCCTCTTCCCCGCCAATAAATGTTCGGATGCCTCCGATCTGGCACGATATGCGAAAAAGACAGAATCACTTGTTAGGCATCGCCATGGTCGTAAATGATCCTCATGTTGAAGTAGCGATGAAGGAGTGAAGCATCCGATGCTTGGAATGAAGCGCTACAGCAAAGAGTACATCGACGCCTGCCTCGCGAGGGTCGACGCTGATCTGCG
>DATLIT010000003.1:0-5521 GCA_035539295.1 Terrimicrobiaceae bacterium
GGATCCGAAGCTCAAGAAAGTATTCGACAGTCCGCACACCGTCCGAGGAGGACTCGCCTGATCCTAAGGCGATCAGCAGGAGAGTCGTGTCCACTCACTTTTACCTCGAAGAGTCCCTTGATTTCTCGAGGTCCCGCCCAAGCAGTCGGCAATGTTTGCCTCGTCCTAGGATCGTGGAGGTGTCTTCGAGAACGAGGGGTCGAATCCAGTCGGTTTCACGAGGCAAGGCAATGGCTATAGCGGGGCCCACTAATATGTAATGGAGAGTGATGGTCCCTTTCGGCTGTTCCTAAGCCAAGTCTGCCCCACCGAGGAGGCCGGACTCTATACCCTGCGCGCGCGGGTGATGAGTTTCGGAGGATTGAACGAGGCCGCCATGATCGTCAAAGACTATGGCGGGCCGGATCTGGACGTGGCAATACCCACCAGTAACACGTGGACGCAGATTACTATTCCAAATATTCGGTGTGAGGGCGCGTCAGCCCGCGTCGGCTTCTGGGCCAATTCGGATGACAATAATGGGATCGCCGTCGATGACGTCGAGTTCTTCAGGCAAGAATAGCGCGGGCTTTGCCTTTTGCGGCTACCGAATCAACAGAACAATACTAAGCCCTACGGCCGAGTCTTGCGTAGTTCTCTTCTCTGCCTCCCTTCGAGAAAGCTTGGGCTCGCGGTCGAAACTGGCCAAGTAACCGGATCGAGTACAATATAGAGCTCCGTCGCTGTGCCGGCGACAATCTTAGTGACGAAGAGATCCAGATCTCCGGCCCAGTCGGTTGCGTTCTTCAGACGCGAGTGCATAGCGAACGATCTTATGGGAGAATATTACCTGAGCGATGCATTATAATAATATCGACGGTGGGGACACCGTCGCAATAGCAGCAATCTCAGGATCTGCTTATTCTAGACTTTCGTCGTAGCAAACAAGCTCGAGCCCGTTGTCTTCAGGATGGTGAAAGTAAACGGAACGCCATTTGATCCATGTGTGTTCCTTGACTTCGACTTTAGTCCCAAACTCTCAAGGCGCCTCCTTTCGGAGCCGGTCGTTGGAGAAACCGAATCGCCGCTAGAATCCAGACTTCTTTTCTTCGGCCGTTTGGCTAAAGACCGCTGGCATCGCCAACTCTCCCTCTTCGAAGTAGTACTCAGTGCCCGCCTCGACCGGTAAGTCGAGGACCTGCGCAGCGTTGGCAACTTGAAAGTGCGCCTTTGCTTGCTCGTTTTCCTTGATCCTCTGCGCCGCGGTATTGCTCCGTTCGGGAAGAAGCACGCGCACTCCCTTGCCAAGCTCTTCATCCGTGAACTGACGGCCGACCGTTTTCACGGCAATAATTTGGTCAAAATCTGGCGGTCTACTGATCAGATGCGCCAGAAAGAGCTCATCGCCCTTGCCAAAGAGCAAATACTCAAGTTGGGAGAGCTTCTTCTCGGATGGATCAAACTCGCGCGCGTGGACGACTTTGTTGACCTTTATGACCACATCCTCGAGGCCTTTGATCGTCTCGCCGTTTCGCTCGAGATGATCGCGAAAGATGGTGGCGGGAAACGATCTTAGCGCAGGAGCGCCGGCGGTCGGGGTAAATAATCTGGCAAGAACGAACCGCGCCGGCTGGAGCGTGTAGATTTTTGTGCCGGGGTTGCTCTCTCGATCTTTCGTGTAAATATTCGTGACGTCCTTGCGATTCCGAATAAATCGCCCCTCCAGGATCACCTGGTAGCGATGCATCGAGGTGTAGCCGGTTTTCTCCTCGTTCAGATCATCAAACATCGGCAGATGGGAGAGGAAAACAGTCCTTTCTCCAACCACCAGCATGTTGTGGGTGGCCGGCGGATCACTCTCTTCCAGTCGGCGGTCTTGTTGCGCTGTGCCGGAACTCCCGGTGATGAGAAGGAGGGTAAGGAAGCATGAACTCCGATGGCTGATCTTCATGGCTATCCTTCTAGCTTGATGGCGTTCTAGGTTGTCGTCGGCATCGAGATTCTGCGCTCCCTCACGGCGTCAAGTCAACCTCCAAACTCCGCCCACCGGGAAGCCCCGACCGTCCAGCCTCGGCGCAGCCCGTTGCCTTCCCGCCGAGGACGACGCGCCGATGCAAGGAAAAGTCATTTCCCTTGACGGCCGAGCCATCCGCATATCTTGTCTCTCGTGATTTACAGGGAGATGGGGATTCTGTTTGGGAACAATGCCGCTGAAAAAAATACCAGCCGGACATGCAGGGGTATCAACTCCTGAGCAATAGCCGTTTCCATCCTGGCCGTGGGTTCCCCAGAGCTTGACGCCCGCCGAGGACGCTCTTCACCAGAGAGGAGAACGCATTAGACGGCAGGGAGGAGAACTTCATCGTCCCTTGATACCTGGCTATGACAATTATTCGAACATCTCCGGGCAAGCATCTTAACTCTCGTCCGATACAGAGGAGGATGTCCTGTCCTGGAGGATCCTTTCATCGATTCGTCAATTCGTATCTTAGAACGCTTTCGCTCTTCTACAACGAGATGCCAAAAGTGGAAATTAACGAGAGGGAAATGGTCGTAAAGTTCAACCACACCAGCAGGACATACACGCTGGTGTGATCCGTCGTGCGCGACCTTAGGATGAGGACGTCGCCAGCAGGAGTTAGCGCCGGTCGAGAGCTCGGAGCGAATCAGCTCGCGAGACAGTTGGTGCCCGGTGAAGGTGTAAAGAATTCTTGGGCAGTCTCTCCGTGCGGTGACGACTTCACGCGCCGGTGAACTATCTGTGCCACTCTGGCTCCTGCTTTCTCGGGCCGATCAGCCATGATGGCGTCTCGCCCTTCCTGCAGCCAGATCTGATACACTGAAAAAATTGTCTTTACATCATCCCGTCTCATAAAGTCGCCTGCGGCCATTCGAGTTCCCACGGCCGCACCAGAAAAAAAGTGCTCACGATTTGCTTTTCAAATTAGGCAGGATTCAGCCGGAGGCTATGGTGCAAATGCACCAAAAAGCGGTTTAAATTGGGGCGGGTTCCGCGCGGCAATGGGGAGCGATCTGCGACAGTGCTCGGCAAAGGGCTAACCACCTCGAGGGCGCGCGTGACCTACGGCGACGCGGTCCGTGTTCATCATGAGGTTTGCGCTTGCGGCCGGCTTGTTCCTTCCGAGCCGGCGATTATGCGCGCAAATCGGCGATCTCGCGACGCCAGCTGGCGACCAGCTCATCGCTCTCTGGATTTCCGCCTTCAGCGACGATAGCCTGCTTACGGAAAGCGAGTTCGTGCTGCGCGTTAACGAGTGCGGCCGACCGGCGGCGGTCGACCCCCTTGAGGCGGCGCGTACGGAAGATGCCATCACGGCGAATCTCGGCGAATTCCTCGGGGGTGACAGCTCCGCCAACTTCACTTGCCAGCTGTTCCTCGATGACTCGGCGCTCCCACTTGCCGCTCGCCCGCAACGCCACGAGAACAATGAGAACGAATGGAAGAAACAAGAGCAGATTCTGAAGACTTGCGACGACCCAAGCCTCAAGAAAGGGCGTTTGTGGAGGCGGTCCAAGCTCGGGAAGTTCTTCCCCGGACTCACGCAACAGGATGGTGATGATCAGCCCAAGACCGTTATTGAAGGTGTGGGCGAGAATGGCCAGCGCCAGACCAATCAAAGGTGCAACCAAGCGCAACCAATACCGGGTCGTTTGTCGAGCAATGCCGAGGAAGGCACCAAAGATTCCCGTAAACATTGCGTGCCCACCCAAGCCAAACAGCGCGAAGCGAGCTCCGTATTGAAACCCCCAGGGAGCGACCTGGTATTGGGCGTAAGCTTGCGCGACGTAAAGAGGCGCCTCAACGAGGTTGAAGCCCACGCCGACGAGCGCACCGTAGACAAACCCATCGCGCATGTTATCGAATTCGGCGCGAAGAAATGCAAAGAGCAGCAGCACGCCGAGCGCTTTCGTAAGTTCCTCGATCGGGGGCGCAGCAAGCGGAGCGCCCAGGAGAAGCGGACCCTGCGGACCAAGATACTCGCCAATTTGTGGGTATTGCGCCAGCCACCGTTCGACCCCGAGAATTACTCCAGTGTTGATCGGCAGGGCGATTCCGGTCGCGATGACCGCTCCCCACATGATGGCGATGGCAAAGAGCCAGGGCGACTCGCGCTCCCGCCGATCGAGGTATCGCAGGATGAAAACCGGAACGATGGAAAGTCCCGCTGAGAAAAGAAGTCCGACGACGAAGAGCCGCGCCGCCTCCGCTTTCAGGGAGCCCACCGCCGCGAAGATGACAGCGATACAGAGCAGAAAGGTGGCGACGAGCGCTAAGATCACGGGTATGGCGACCCTCCGCTTCCGAAGGGGAGAACCTACCAGCAGGCGTTCGCGCGTCGAATCAGCCGACCTGCCCATCGACCTCTATCACTACACGCAACGACCTTTATGGCAAGGCACCGAACAGCGCCGCCGGGAGCTTTCAGGCACTCTTAGCGGAATGCAGAACGGTGCCCTCTTTATCCATCTCGATGACCGTGCTGAGAAGATCGCGTTGCAAACAATAGGAGACGTCATCCTTCAGCTCGGGAATGGAGAGCAAGCGGCGGCAATTGCGCGACGCCGATATCGCGGCCAGGAGGTCGTGTCTCTCCACCTGGAAGAGCTTGCACGCCATGAGCGCCGAGTCGGAGGCATCGTGCGCACACCACTCGGTCCATAGCAGGTCGCAGAGCGCTCCGGCACAGAGCACATCCTCATAGGCTGGTTGCTCCTGGGTACCGGCGCATATCAGGATGAGCTGCGGAGGCGTATGCTCCAGGAGCCGGTCGGCGGTCGCTTGCAGATTCAGAAAGGAGGCCACCAGCACCGTGTGGGCATGAGCCGCCGCGCGCAATGCTCGGGTTCCATTCGTTGTCGTCATGACGATTGTTTTGCCCGCAACGATTTCGCGTCGGAACTCCCGGGGAGAGTTGCCCAGGTCAAACTCGACTCCGCCCGTGAGCTCCGCCAGAATCCGCCTTCCCTCGCGCTCGCCGGCGAGAAGTACGTCCGCGCGTTGGGCGCGGATCGCGAGCGCTTCCGGAATCGTGGCCACCGGAAGGATGGCACGGGCGCCATGGTTGAGCGCGGCGGCCATCGTGCTCGTAGCCCGCAGTATATCGAAGACGACGCACGTGGCCGCACTCAAATTTGCCCGCTCCAGGGCCGCAAATTCGATCGGCGAAAACAGCACCTCGAGACTTCTCATCAGGACGTAAGAATGGGACGAGAGGAGAAGCTTGGAAAGGCTCGGTTTCTTTCGAAGCTGGTCGCAAAATCCAACGAAGCCTTCGTGTTCATTGCCACGGGCTGCCGAGGATGAACAATGCCCAAACGCCAATCAAGATATGCGAGACGCTTACGCAAAGCAGCGACCGATGTTTATCATAGAGCAGACACCAGAAAATGTTCGGGACGATAATAAGCAAAGGGAAAACAAGACTCTTCCTGTGAAGGTGTGTGGCGGCAGCGATCAAAGTGGTCGTAGCGATGATTCTTATCTTGGCGAACCTCCCGGTCAGAAAGTGCATCAGCGAAT
>DATLIT010000004.1:0-3793 GCA_035539295.1 Terrimicrobiaceae bacterium
CAATAAGGGCAATCTGCTCCTCAACTACTTTAATGCGACCAGAAATACCACTCATAAAACAAACTTATTTACAACGACTACATATAAGTTATTCTTATCCGATTTTTTAAATGCATATCCAATCATTCAAGGTGTTTTCCAATTTGGCGGAAAGCTCGAGTTTTTCCAAGGCGGCGCAGATGAATGGCATCACGCAAAGTGCTGTCAGTCAGCAAGTACGTGCGTTGGAGCGGCGTTTCCGCGTGAAGCTTATAGAGCGCGGTAGAAAGAACTTTTCCCTGACGCCTGAGGGGCGCGAGTTTCTGCAAGCCAGCCATCAAGTGATGGATATTCTGGGCGATTTGGAAGGGCGCATCAACAATCTGCAAAACCTAGTAGCCGGCGAGTTGTGCATTTCGACGATTTTCAGCATTGGACTGCACGAGTTGCCGCCGTATTTGAAGGTTTTTCGGCAGGCGCACCCGGACGTAGATGTTCGCGTCGAGTATCGCCGTTCTTCAGAAGTTTACTTGAGCGTCTTGGATGGTCGGGCTGACATCGGCCTGGTCGCATATCCTTCGACCCGCAGGGGCATTAAAGCAATGACGTTTTGGAGTGATCGGCTGGTGTTGATCTGCTCGCCGACGCATCCGCTGGCTTCCCGAAAGAGACTTTCTTTCTCTGCGTTGCAGGGCGAGAAATTCATCGCCTTCGAGCCTGACTTGCCGACGCGCAGGGAAATCGACCGCAAGCTGCGTGCCGAGGGAGTCAAGGTGAAACTGGTGCTAGAGTTTGACAATATCGAGACTGTCAAGCGTGCCGTCGAGATTGAGAACGGTGTTTCCATTGTTCCAGAAGCAGCCATCCAAGCCGAGGTGGAGACCGGCGCGCTTGTGGCGATTGAATTTAACGATTCTACTTTTCGTCGACCATTGGGAGCTTTGATTCGCCGCTCGGCGCGTGTTTCGCCTGCCTTGCGAGAGTTTCTCGAATTGCTAACTCCCAAGGAGTCCTCTGAATCGCGTCCGAGCTTGGAGTAAGGACTTCTTTCAAACGCCAACCGGTTTGACCCGGTCCGGCCCGCGGTTAAGGGCCAAGAATCTCGACATAATTTTCTTAGACAAATGGTGATGGCTTTCACGGTGATTCGTGCGATAGATGACTCTCCCAAAGAGCTGACGATGAAATGCCTTTCTTTTGGGGTCCTGCTTCTCTCACTACTCCTCGCAGCGTGCCAGAGTGCGCGGGCGCAACGGGTGGCTCCCGTCCTCGTTGTTCCTGCCGACGAGTTGTCTCGCGATCCTTCCCTGTCGCCGCCTGCGGCATTTCGCTCCTCGCCCAGTCCGCAGCCGTCACCAACGAACTACACCAGTGTTCCACATTCGACCCCGAGCCCTGTGATCGTTCCGGAGAAAACCACTTACAATTCCTGCAACGTCGAAGGGATGTTTATTGCCATCACCTTCGATGACGGTCCCAACCCGGAGTTGACGCCAAGACTGCTCGACATGCTGAAGGAGCGTGACATCAAGGCAACATTTTTCGTGGTGGGCAAGAACGCGGAAGAATACCCCAGCATCGTGGCACGAATGGCGCAAGAGGGTCATGAGGTTGCCAATCATAGTTGGAGTCATCCGGCTCTGACGAAGCTTGGTGTCGAGAGTTTTCGCAAGCAGATCGAAAACACTAATGACGCGATCGCGAAAGCGACGGGGAAACGCCCAGTCCTCATGCGGCCGCCCTACGGCGCAACCAACGCGGGTTTGAACAAACGCCTGAGTGAGCAGTTCGGACTTAAAGTTATCCTGTGGTCGGTGGATCCGTTGGATTGGAAGTATCGCAATTCCAATCGCGTCTACACCTCGATCGTTCAAAACACCCGGCCCGGCTCTATCATTCTCGCGCACGACATCCACGCAACGACTGTCGCCGCGATGCCCTCGACCTTGGATGCGCTGCTGGCGAAAGGCTATAAATTCGTCACGGTCTCAGAGCTAATTGCCATGGAAATCCCGCCTCAGCTGGTAAGGAAGGACCCAGCGGCGGCGACCGCTCCTCCGCAATAGAGCGATAACGTCGTCATTCTTGCGTTTGGAGGTCTCTCTGGGCAACGCCGATCCCGAACGGCTCAAAGCCGTCCTCGGGCTTGCTTAGTGCCAAATCGCACCGTTGAAGCCACGCGAGGACGGCCGAGCCCTTAGTTTGCAGACTTTCCTCTTTGCTAATGCGCGTGCTCCTTCGGCTCCTATCCGAAGAGATTAAGACGTTTCTCGTTAGAAATTCGGTCTCGCATCACCAAAGGTGGAATTTTGTCTTGTTGAGTTGTTCTTCGGTGAGTCTACGCCGTAAAGCTGTCGAGTATCGCGTCTGCGGCTTATTTCTTCTCGTGCGACTTGCTCTTTGAGGAGCTTCCCTGAGGGTCGCCAGCTGGCCGCCGCTCGTCCTCGTCGCGCTCTGATCCGGCACTCGCACCTGTGCTCGTTCCAGACCCGGTGCTGCCTGCGGCACTTCCGCTGCCCGCGCTCGTGCCGGTGCCCGTCCCGCTTCCGGAGCCGCTGGAGCCGCTCGATTGAGCTTGCAGGGAGGTCGTCAGAGCAGCTGCGAGGCGAATCGCAATCTGTGTGATTCGTTTTAGTATCTTCATAAGACCTCCTTGTTCGGATGAGCGAGTCCTCTCAGGCAAAGTCCAATTACCGGAGCGAGAGGTCAGGTGGTCAGTCAACGAGATTTACTAACGAGTAGGTGCCCTCAGGAAGAGTGCTCAAGAATACCGATGCAGGCTTATGGCTAACACCTGATCAGCCTTGAAGCAGGGATTGCGCGCCATCGATAAAAATCTCTGCGCCAGAGATGTGGCTGGAAGCATCGGAGGCGAGAAAGAGAGCCAACTCTGCGACCTGCTCGGCGGTTCCAGGCACCTTGCCGGTGAGCGGAATTTCCCCCTCGGGAAACTCGACCTTCGGTGCCAGCCCTTCGGGAGCACGGTCTTGCGTATTCTCATCAATCTCGGTTTCGATACTACCGGGACAAATCGCATTCACACGGATCTTCTGTCGCCCAAACTCTACCGCCAGCATTTTGGCGAACGCTACTTGAGCGGCTTTCGTGGTAGCATAGGCGCTCGCGCCTACATTGCTAAACATCCTGGTCCCATTCACCGAGGAAGTGACAATGATCGACCCTCCTGCTGAAGTGAAGTAGGGGAGGGCAAGCTTGATTGTCAAAAACGTACCCCGAAGATTGATGCGGATGGTTTCGTCCCATTCTTGGATCTTCAGTTCAGCAAGAGGCGCCCAGACTCCATTTACTCCAGCATTGGCGAAAATCACATCCAGGCGCTTCCACTTGCGATGCAACTTTGTCAGGGCGGTCTTTATTTCGTCCTCGCCTCCGATGTCAGCCGTGAGAGGCAGCGCTTCGCCACCTGCCTTGGCAATGTCCCGAGCGAGTTTTTTCACTTCGCTGGCGGTGCGTGAGAGGACACCGACTTTGGCGCCTTCCGCAGCGAAGAGGCGAGCCGCTGCCTCACCGATGCCGGAGCCAGCTCCCGTCACAAGTGCAACACGACCCGAAAGCTTCTGCTGCGATTTCATACAGGCAATTCGCAACTCGGCTGAAGCGCGCGTGCTTGCGGATTAAGGTGATATCCCGGGCACGTTGATCGTAAGCGGCGGCTCCCAGTGCCCACAGAGCCCTCGACCGTGCCGACGCGCCGCAATGCTGGCACCTAGCACCTGTGGGGTGGCATGGCCACGGCAGTTCGAGCTCCTAAGGATCGGGAATTCTTGCGTGAAATGTGCGCTCAGTGATCATT
>DATLIT010000005.1:0-3648 GCA_035539295.1 Terrimicrobiaceae bacterium
CGACTTCGCGTTCACACGCGGGTGCTAGATCGGGCGGGCAAAGGAGAGTTCGTGCCCATCGGGATCGAACATATGGAAATAACGTTCGCCCCACGAGGCATCCTGCGGCGTCTCGGGACGAAAGCCGCTTTCGCTAAGGTGCGCCCAAAAGCGATCAACATCAGAAACGTGGAAGATAAGCCGCCCCCAGCGAATAGTGGGATCGCCTTCCTCGAGGTTCAGAATCGGAGTTCCCTCCGCTGTTCGCAGAGATGTAAAGGGTGAGCGTTCGCCACCGTAGATAATCTCCAGTCCCAACACATTCTTGTAGAAGCGAACGGACGCCTGCATGTTCGTGACCCGCAGAGTAACCGCAGAAATCTTCTCAACCATAGGTGTGCTTCCCAGGATGCGGGAGGCGCCCAAACTCTTCTAGGATAGCTTTTCCGGCGCAAGCACGGGATTTTTCGCAGGCAAATCCCGCGGCTCTTGAAAACTCGCTGTTTGCGCATCAAATTGGCCCATGAAAACAATCGCACTCGTCACCGGCGCCAATAAAGGCATCGGCTTGGAAATCTGCCGACAGCTGGCGCAGAAGGGCTTTCACGTTTTACTCGGTTCACGGGACGAAGCTCGCGGGAAAGAGGCGGCGGCGTCGCTGGCGCGAGATGGGGCTGAGGTTGAGCCGATGGTTATCGACCTTGCCGCCCCAGCAACATTCGAGAAGGCGCGCAAATTGATCGAGGAGCGATTCGGCCGGCTCGATGTCCTCATCAACAATGCGGCCATCGGCGAGCCGGAGGACTTTCAAAGAACCGCGGAGAACGTCTCCATCGAAACATTACGCCGGACCTTTGAAACGAATTTCTTCGGCTTGGTCGATCTGACCCAGCGATTGTTACCGCTCCTGCAGCGCAGTGAGCATCCGCGAATCGTCAATCAATCAAGCATTCTTGCTTCGCTCACTGAGCACAGCGACCCGAACAGCGTCATCGCCGATGTCCACGCACTTGCTTACGACGCTAGTAAGACGGCTGTGAACGCGTTCACTGTTCATCTTGCCAAGATCCTACGCGACTCCTCCATCAAGGTGAACTCGGCTCATCCCGGCAGCGTCAAGACGGATATGAATCCAATGGGAGATCTCAGCGTAGAGGACGGCGCGCGAACTGCTGTGACCCTCGCAATTCTAGGCGATGATGGTCCAAGCGGCGGCTTTTTCTATGATGGGAAAGCTCTGCCATGGTGAACCGGGGCGGCGGGGAGGGCATCCTAATTCATAACAGAAAAACGGGACTAAATGCGCAATGCTAACTACTAGTGGACGGCAACGTGGTGACAGCATGAGCACCGCCTGATCCTGCCTAAGGCGACGGATGGACCATGACACGGAACATCAACGAAACTCAAAACAGCTTTTCTGAGTCCAGGAGGATCGTGACCGGCCCATCGTTCGTCAACTCGACCGACATCATCGTCTGGAAAATCCCGGTTCGGACGGAGACGCCAAAGCCGCGCAGCGCGGCGCAGTAGTCTGCGTAGAGCTGCTTGGCTTGGTCCGGAGGCGCGGCCCTCATAAAGCTGGGCCGGCGCTGTCCCCGCGTGTCGCCATAGAGGGTGAATTGTGAGACGACGAGCGCGGCTCCGTGGACATCTACCAGAGAAAGGTTCATTTTTCCGGCTTCATCGGCGAAGATCCGCAGCGTGGCAGTTTTATCCGCGAGGTATCGGGCCGCATCGGACGTGTCCCCCTTAGCGATACCAAGCAGGACGACTAAGCCGAGACCAATCTCACCGGTGACGCGGCCATCGACCAACACGCGAGCCCTGCTGACACGTTGAACGACTCCTCTCACAAAAAGGACGCTGCCACCACAGCGCTTCTGGGGCTTGAAAAGAGGTTGGGAGAGCGTGTGGTGGTGACGTGGGACATCCTGGTCCGTTTTCGGTGGGTGCCAATGCGGTCGTGATTCTCGTCTCAGTATCGCCGTTTAAAATCTGGGGCAAGCTCGAGGCCAAAAATGAGAAGAAGTGAAGCTGAAAATCACTCGGGCCCGAGCCAAGACCCCTATATGCGGGGAGATTGCCTTGATGTCGCTGGGCCGGAAGTCGCTCGGCTCAGGACCACGTGTAGCTCCTTTGGAATCGCTTCGCGGAAAACGACCGGCTGAATGCCAGCAAGCATGGAATCTACCTTTCTCAACGAATGGACGCTTGCGGCTGAATCGCGTTGTGCTCGGGAGCTTGCGGGGCTACTCGTCATCTGTAGCCGGCCCCACGGATTGGCAGTCTGAGCTAATCTTGTCCGTATGCATGCGCCAGCAGAGGCGCCTTCGATTCATTTAGGAACGAAAGTCTGAAGTCTCTCCATGTCTAACGACCAAACGCCCGATAGCAAACCGTCTCGGTTGAAGATGGGTGGCATCGGTGTTCTGACGACGCTACTCTACCTGTGGTTGGCTGCCCGTGGGTCCGGCGGGCTGGCCGCCTTTTTTCGCCATCCGGCGCGAACGGGTGTGGCGGTCGCCAGTGTCTTAATGGCCTGCGCGGCGTTTTGCAGCGACGCGAATTTAAGTTCCGGTGAGCGCGAAGATCGTTCCAATCGTTGGATCTTCCTCCCCCTCCTGACGATTGGTCTCCTGAGCGGGTTCCTGCCAGCTTACACCGAGCGAAAGGGATGGGGGATTCTTGACGGGGAGATCGTTCGCTGGCTCGGCCTCTCTCTTTACGTCAGTGGTGGCGCATTGCGGATTGCGCCAGTCTTTGTCCTCGGCCGTCGTTTCAGCGGATTGGTGGCGATCCAGCCCGGACATCAGCTAGTCACCGATGGAATTTACGGCGTTGTCCGTCACCCGAGTTATCTGGGATTGATCATCATGGGCTTGGGATGGGCACTGACGTTTCGTTCGGGTGTCGGGATGCTCCTGGCTGGCCTTGTCATCCCCCCGTTACACGCACGCATCCGCTCGGAAGAGGCTC
This sequence comes from Terrimicrobiaceae bacterium, assembly GCA_035539295.1. Lineage (GTDB taxonomy): Bacteria > Verrucomicrobiota > Verrucomicrobiia > Chthoniobacterales > Terrimicrobiaceae > DASTFP01. The sequence goes on from DATLIT010000005.1 coordinate 2,959, forward strand.
TCCTGCGCTCACAATTTGGCGAGCAATACGACAGCTATAGCCGGCGGACCTCGCGGCTTATTCCCGGTATCTACTGAAGCTGCCTTTGGAGGCAGGTGCAGGCGGGGTCTGCAATCCCTACATAGGTGAGCCATTTCATGCCGCGCCTTCGCTCAGGCTTCATTTAAGCATGCGTGCTCGGCACAGCGCCGGGGTGATGGTGTCTTCTTCGGCAACATCAACTCCCAAAACCCGGCTTTCAACCAAGGCAACCGGCGGTTTAGGGGCGCTTATATCAAGCACCCAGCGAGAATCCACAGGCGCTTGCCACGAGCGCCTCTACACATTTTTCGAACTCGTCGTGGCGCGCAGGTTAGTACTCACACAGCTTAGCGCAACCACCCCTTCCACTTGATATATACGAGCGGAAGCAAGGCGCCGGCAAGGGTGAGAATAACAGAATAGATGAAGCCGTGCTCCCAGGAAAGCTCAGGCATAATTGCAAAATTCATCCCGTAGAACGTCGCGACCAGAGTGGGCGGAAGAAATACCGCGGTGATGATCGTGAAAATCTTAACAATTTGATTCTGCTTGATGTTGAGAATGTTTGTTACCGAGCCCTGTAAGTAGCGGATTTTGTCGTGCTCGAAAGTAAAGTGTTCCTTCACACCGGCGATATCGTCGATCAGCTCGTTGACGAGAACTTGAAGC
>DATLIT010000006.1:0-2385 GCA_035539295.1 Terrimicrobiaceae bacterium
CGATGAGGGCTTCTCGGAGCGCGCCCGACTGACCAGCATTTATGCGGCTTTCTTGCAGAACGCATTTGATCCAGACGTTGGCCGCTTCCGCAACTTCATGACTTACGACCGGCAGTGGGTTGCAGATATCGGCTCGGAAGAGAGTCACGGACGGGCATTGTGGGCGTTAGGCACCTGCGTCGGGCGTTCCCGTCGTGAAGAACTGCGCTCGTGGGCGGCAGAACTTTTCGAACAGGCATTGCCCGCTGTGCAAAGTTTCACGTCTCCGCGCGCGTGGGCTTTCGCGATCATCGGTTTGCACGAATATCTTCGCACCTTGGGAGGGGATCTCAGGGCCAACCAGATTCGCGCAGAATTGGCGCAGTCCCTGAGTTCTCTCTACGCGGAGAATGCCAAAGAGGATTGGATGTGGTTCGAGCAGAGCGTGACCTACGAAAATGCGCGACTTCCGCAGGCCCTGATCATGACAGGCCGCTGGGCCAATTTGCCCGAGCTTCGCGAGCGAGGTCTCCAGAGTCTGCATTGGCTTGCGGAACGCCAGATCGCTCCGGAGGGGCATTTCCGTCCGATTGGTTCCAAAGGCTTCTGGAAGCGCGGCGAACAGCCTGCATGGTTCGACCAGCACCCTGGCGAGGCCCATGCGATGATTGGCGCCTGTGTTGAGGCGTATGAGGCTACTGGCGATCGGTATTGGCTCGTGCAGGCGAACAAGGCATTTGATTGGTTTCATGGAAGCAACGATCTAGGTATCGCGCTCTATGATCCGCAGAGTGGTGGTTGCCGGGATGGATTGCATATCGACCGCGTCAATCGAAACCAAGGCGCTCAGTCGACGCTGGCATTCTTGCTGGCGCTCGCTGAGATGCGCCGCACGCAGGAGGTAACGTCCGTATCCGCCTTCCAGCAGCAGGTATCCTTGGCTGCATAGCCGTCGCGCTGTCCAGTTCTTCTGGGGTACGATCGCTTGAAATACGGTGATTACCCCATCGCGCGACGCAGAGAGTTGGGGGAAGGTTTGGCATGAAAGCCAACAAGCTTGCCTTGCCCAACGGAGATGCTCCCTTTGTGAGAGGCCCCGGCATTCGCCGCGCGGGAATCGCGAGAGTCTTCCACCGCATTCCATTCGATAAAGTCAACTGGCCGACAAGTTCCTTCCTCATTGGCACTTTCTTGCTGTCGTTAACCTTGGTTCCCGCTTATATTTGGTACTTTGGCCTCGACTGGTTCCAAGTCGCTCTGTTTCTGGTGATGTTTTTCGCCGTCGGATTTTCCATCACGCTCGGCTATCACCGGCTTTTTTCGCACCTCACATTTCAGGCGCACTGGAGCGTGAGGCTCTTTACACTGATTTTCGGCGCCGCGGCCTTTGAAAACTCGGTCCTACTCTGGGCGTGTGAGCACCGGGCGCATCATAAGCACGTTGATGATGAGGACGACCCTTACAACATTCGAGAGGGGCTTTTCCAGGCGCACATCGGTTGGCTGCTTTTCAAGCTCAAGACGCCGCCTCCCTTTGATAACGTCGTCGATTTGCAAAAGGATCGGCTTGTCATCTGGCAGCACCATTACATCCACTGGATTGGCGCGATCGTCGCGTTCGTGCTGCCCGCGACGATTGGTTATGCCTGGGGCGGTTGGACAACCGCGTTAGGCGCGTTTCTTATCGCGGGCGTAGCCCGGGTCGTTGCCGTCCAACACTGCACCTTCTGCATCAATTCGCTCTGCCACTACATCGGCAAACAGACTTACTCATCCAGGTGCAGTGCGCGTGACTCATGGGTAATGTCAATTCTGACGTTTGGCGAAGGCTACCACAATTATCACCATGAATTCCCATACGACTACCGAAATGGGGTGAAGCCGTGGCAGTTTGATCCGACGAAGTGGATCATCTGGACGCTTTCAAAAGTCGGCCTTGCATCTAAGTTGCGGCGTGTCCCCGCCGATACGATTTTCCGCGCTGAGCTCGCGACTTCCAACGCCTCGGCTACGGAAATTGACAATTCTCGCCCCTAACCCGTCACGGGCAGTTCTTGCACGCGGTCGGCCGGCGATCGTTGTGTAGTCCTTAGTTGTTTCCGCGTCACCTAGTGCGTTCTTTGCTCGCGGCGCCCGCGAGCCAAGGCGAGACGGGGTAGCTGGAGAACACAGAAGTTCCCGTGCAAACGGCTTGGCTGCAGGGTCCGATTGGATTATAGAGTCTCAGTGCTAGGACAGTCTGAACCGAACGCCATTCTCACGACATAACCTTGAAGAGAGTGGAGGCGATTCTCTCCGCCCCGTGCGTTTCATCGAGTTTGAATTACTTTGGACACTCCGCTTTCGTTTGTGATTTCGCTCCGGCACTGGAGCGAACTTCGCCTCGCAATCTTTCCGGATCACGAC
>DATLIT010000007.1:0-2524 GCA_035539295.1 Terrimicrobiaceae bacterium
GCACTGGCGTTTGCCAAAGAAGGGGCGAATGTGGTCGTCTCCGGCCGGCGCGTTGCCGAGGGAGAAGAAGTCTCCCGGGGTATCACTTCAGCCGGTGGAAGCGCCTTATTCGTGCAGGCCGATGTAAGCCGGGAGGATGATATCGTCGCGCTCGTCGAAAAGACCGTCCGCGCCTTCGGGGCGCTGCACATCGCGTTCAACAACGCCGGCATCGAGGGCACGTTCGGTCTGCTTACCACTGAGCAGACGGTCGAGCACTACGATCAAGTCTGCGACATCAACATTCGCGGGGTGTTGCTGTCGATGAAGCACGAAATCCCGGCAATGCTTCGATCCGGTGGTGGAGCTATCGTCAACAACTCCTCTATCGGCGGCCACATCGGCTTTAATGGCTCATCGGTCTACGTTGCCAGCAAGTTCGCCGTGATCGGCCTCACGAAGACGGCTGCACTGGAATTCGCCAAGCAGGGCGTCCGCGTCAACAGTGTCTCTCCCGGCACGGTCCAGACTGAAATGTTCGACCGTGCCTTCGGCGAGGGCGAGACCGACGTAAAGAAAACCCTCGCGACCGAAAATCCGATTGGCCGTATCGGCACGCCGGAGGAGATCGCAAGCGCAGTGCTCTGGCTCAGTTCACCCGGTGCAGCGTTTACCACGGGCCAGGACATCATCGTAGACGGAGGCTACACTGCACGATAGCCGGAAGCAACGAGCCACTCGGTGAGCCAATCGCCACAACGGGGAGATCCGCAGAGACCGCTTGACGGAGCGAACCGGCTCGTCGCCAAGTTCGCGCGTGTCTATGCCAGGGCCGCCCCTGATGACCAATTCGCACTCCGAGTTTGGATGCGGGACACCATTCTAGGTCGAAAGGTGAGAAAGGGGAACATGGTGCAAGAAGGATTGAAAAGCGGATGATAGAGGCGTGATCGCCGTATCCTTGAATTCCCGTTGGAGATGGACGCTCGCGAGGTCGCCAAGGAGCTTAAACACGAAGGCTGATATGATGCCTAGCATCACGCTATGACGGTGTCGTGCTTCGAATCGAGCGCGTGCGGGCAAAAGCGGGAAACTGAAGGAATGCGCTTGGCTTAATTCCCGCCCTCACGTGCTTTTGGTGTATGATCCGGGCGGGACTCGCAGAAGGCTGGAGCGAATGACCTTTCCAAATCCGTTCTAGGAAGCCGGCAATACTAACCAGGATACTGGCGGGTTGTGCTTTCACGTTTTCCGAGGGAATCCATTCTAACACAACGATGTTGGCAACCTGCATGGACGTCAGGGTTGGCGCGTCGGCTGGTGTCTCTCCAAGACGATGAGACGCGTGCGTTCATTGGCATGTTTCCGTGGAAGTCTGGTGACTTTTTGCGTGTCCTCGAAGCGAGTTGAGCGGCAACATTCTGGCGGTCAAACACGGGGCAACCAACTTCCGCGCGGCCAGCGAATCCCTAGCGTATGTTTTTCCACATTCAAAATCTCATCAACCCTATCGCTGCGGATGAACCTGATCCGGCCGCTGCCAACGTTCTTCAGGAGGGCCTCGGCGGCCAGTTCGGAGAGATGCGCACGATGATGCAGTATCTCTTCCAAAGCTTCAATGCACGCGGGGATGCGAAGCCGTTTAAGGATCTCATCCAGGGCGTCGGCATCGAAGAGATCAGCCATGTGGAGCTCATCACCACCACGATCAATTTACTCCTCGACGGCTCCGCGCGCTATCAAGGCAAGGCCTCGACCGCAAAACCGAAAAGGGTCAGGAACAGACAAGGGAACGAGGCGGTTCCAGGCAGCGGCGGGACGACACCGCTGGCCGTCGCACCGGGCGCTCCAAACACGCACCATTTCATCGTCGCACCCCAATGCGCACTCCCTGTTGATGCGGCGGGCAACCCATGGAGTGGCTCCTATGTGTATGCGAGCGGCAACCTCGTCCTGGACCTGATGTATAACCTAATGCTCGAGTCCACCGGCCGGCTGCAGAAGTGTCGAATTTATGAAATGTCCGACAACAAGACGCTGCGCAGCACCGTCTCCTATCTGATCGCCCGTGATCATGCGCACGAACTGGTCTTTGCAAAGGCGCTTGAAACCCTGGGTGTGAACTGGGGTAAGGTGTTGCCCATTCCAAACTTCGACGCGACGCAATACCCGGAGGTGAAAAAACTTATGGATCTGGGCGCGCACCGCAAACAGCACCATTTTCGCCTCGACGGTTCGGAGATGGGAAAGATTTTTCAAGGCAGCTCCCCGGCGAACGATGGATTCGAAGTTGAAACGAGTGAGAAAGCGCCGGACGGCGCGCCAATAACGGGGCTTCCGGAACGTCCCGAGGAATTTGCGCCCGGACTTACTCCTGAGTTGCTGGAGATGGTCGCTGCGGTGAAGGGGTTAAAGTAGCATTGCCTGCCTTGCCGCCGGTTCGACAGCATTGGCTTGACACTATTTCATCTTCTCATATCAGAACTGAACGAGAAAAGTCCGGATCGCTCCGCTAAACGTTCTCTCGACGGCTCAGCCGCCGCAC
>DATLIT010000008.1:0-3560 GCA_035539295.1 Terrimicrobiaceae bacterium
ACCCTGGGCAATGAAGCAGGGCATCACGATTCTTGCTTTCTTCGGGTTGGCGGTGGCCATCAGCTATGTTCCGGAAAGCTTCATCAAGCAGATGACCTTCCCCGGCTATGTCGTGATCCTGATCCTGTTGATCGTTGTCGAAATGGTCGGGTTCGTCGGCAAGGGCGCTCAGCGCTGGGTCGACCTTGGCTTCATCCGGCTCCAGCCATCGGAATTCATGAAGCCCGCGATCGTGCTGGTCCTTGCGCGATTTTACGACCTCCTGCCGGTCGGGGACATCAGGCGCTGGCGAGGCCTTTGGCCGGCGGCGATGCTGGTGCTGGTTCCCTGGGCACTGATCCTGGTGCAGCCCGACCTCGGCACCGCGACAATGGTCCTGCTTGGCGGAGTGACGGTGATGTTCATCGCCGGCCTGCCGATGTGGTATTTTCTCGCGGCCGCGGCTGCCGCCGGCGTGGCCGGGCCGATCCTGTTCGCAATGATGCACGATTATCAGCGAAAGCGCGTCTTCATCTTCCTCGACCCGGAAAGCGATCCGCTGGGCGCAGGGTATCACATTAGCCAGTCGAAGATCGCGATCGGCTCCGGGGGTATTTGGGGCAAGGGCTTCCTCAACGGCAGCCAGAGTCACCTCGACTATCTCCCCGAAGGCCACACCGACTTCGTGTTCGCGACTTTCGTCGAGGAATGGGGGCTGGTCGGCGGCGCGTTGCTGATCTTCGCCTTCTTCATGGTCATCCGCTGGGGGATGAAGGTCAGCGGCAAAGCCCGGACCCGCTTCGGCCAGCTCGCCGCCGCCGGGCTCACGGCAACCATTTTCTTCTACGTCTCGATCAACCTGATGATGGTGATGGGCCTCGCCCCCGTCGTTGGAATTCCACTCCCGTTGGTCAGTTTCGGGGGTTCGGCGGTAATGACGGTGATGATCTGCCTTGGAATATTGATGTCGCTTGAGCGCCAATCCCGCACTCGGTCGACAATCCTGTAGCCGTTTCGGTCGCCTATCGCCTGACGATGCAGGGTCGAAGGCGATATCCGCTATTACCGGTTGCGTGGGCCCGGGAACGCTGTTAGAGGCCCCCCGCGCCCCCGCTCCCAAGCGGCCCGCGCATCGCCTTTCAGGCATGGACGCATAGCTCAGTTGGTAGAGCAGCTGACTCTTAATCAGCGGGTCCTAGGTTCGAGCCCTAGTGCGTCCACCACCTTTTCCCTTTGTTTTTAATAGCTTAGCGGAATCGATCGTCATCTCAGCTGACCATTTTGGTTGGTTTGGGGTGCGTGCGGGGTGTCACGGAAGGGTGTCACGGCGCCCTCTTGCGATCTTATCTCGTTGTTTTTACTAATGTTTTTCTCGGTAGGGCTGAGGGTGTCCCTTAGAGCCTCATGCATCGTCAGGATCGCGCCGCTTGAGCGCATCCCTCGCGGCAGAAAGAATTGAACCTTCGCTGCGCTTCCGCCCACGAACAGTCCTGGATTGGATGTTTGTCTTTGTCCGGACTCGTTGGAGGCCCTTCGGGCAGGTGCTCCTAACGTCACACCAGATCTCAAAATCCTTGATGGCGACCCGTCGTTGCCTCGTGCTGATTTGAAGACAAGGCATCTGATCCATCAACTGCCCAGCCAGCCTTAGCGACACTCCCAAGATTTCTGCAATGTCGGATCTAGTAATATATGGCCCTAGAACCGTGCTCGACTTATCTTCTTGCTTTGACATCGAACGACTCTAAAAAATGATCGTTCTTAATAGACCCTCACCGACCTTCGTTTGTCATCAGAAATAGTTCGGACCATATGCGACATAACACGGAGGAAATCAGTAAGAGTCGCGGAGCCAGTTGTAATTGACGACATCAAAACCTGCTCGCTGGGCAGCGAGAGTAAGGCCCAAATCCACCGTCAAAAGGTTTGCAGGCTTCTTCTGCAATGCAAGGATTACGGCATCTGTAAGACCCAAGGCCAGATATTCGGGACGCTCCATGGCGAGGATAGATGCAACTTGTATCTCATGCATACCACATAAGAGCTGTCGCAACCCCTCTTTGAGTTTGACTGCTTCGGTCTCATGCGTTTGAGAGATTAAGTTGGACGTTTCAGTGAGGACATGCGGACAAGAAGCCACCTCACTGTGATCCGAAACGATCGCATAGACTGCATCAAAATCGAAGGCAGTGAACGCTCGCAATCGTTTGTGGCGACCAATGGCTTCTGGCACCACGGTTCCAGCAACAATTAAGCAAAGCAGATTTGCGTCAACGAAAACGCGGCTCACAGCAGCCCTTGGCGGTTTGAGACGCCTAAGACCTCGCCAGTCTCATTGTCAATTTCGACGACCTTATATGTTCGAGCCGTAGCACGATGATCTTCCCCCTCGATCGCAATCCCGAACGGGCTCCGAGGAGGTCGATCCCATCGACGAGAAAAGCCCACGGTCACCCGCCATTGCTTTTCATCCAATTCAACCTCTTCAAGTCCAATATTGAAGGCGCCTTCATCCTTATAGATCAGGGCGATGTAATCTTTTGCAATTTTGATCGCGTCAGTGACTTCCATGGTGTCCTCGCAAGGTCAGCAATGAGTTCTAATAGGCAGTTTCAATAGAGGCGTGCGTCGAGGTCGCGGATGAGGCAAGCGATAAATAAGCCTAGGGAGACAAGCCAATGATTCGTCGAGAGTTGGACGAAATTGAAGAACGTGACTTCCAGGGATTATGCGACACGGGCCGGGAAGAGGACGAACGCATCGAATTCAAGCGGTCGTTTGTCGGCGGAAACGATCTGAGTTCAATGTCTGATCCTCAACGAGAACGTGCGGTCGAGAGCCTCGCCAAAGAAGTAACCGCCCTCTTGAATGGCAAGGGCGGGGATCTAATCGTAGGGATAAGAGAAGATGAGGGGGTAGCTCAGGAGCTAACTCCAATCGAAGGCGCGTCGGAGGCCGCTGAAAGGCTACGTCGTAGCCTCTGGACGCGCATCGAGCCTGCGCCTCGTGCGATGCGGATACGCAGCATCCCCGCGGAGGGGTCGGAGAATGGCGCAGGCTATATCGTGATCCGAGCCGAGAGCTCCCTCCAGGCTCCCCATCGCGTTGCCAAATCAAAGGAGTTCTACATTAGGAGGGGCACAGAGGCGTCGCCAATGAACATCACTGAGGTTCAAGACCTTACCTTGAGCACGAGAACCGCGTCTGCCCGCATTGAGGATAAGCTCCACCGAGAGCTTGCCGGCGTTCGATCGATCACAGCCAATAACCGCGTTTTTCACGGAGGCGGCTTTCAGTTCCGTGTTGTTTATGCCCCTCTTCAATCTGCGCAGATACCGCTGGAAGGAACCACCCTTCACGCGCTCACAAATCCAGAGCCGACATTCTACGAGGGTGGGAAAGAAGTCCGGAATGACGTAGCATTTCGGAGCCTGGGGATAAACTGGAGGCCAGTGCTTCGGGGCAAGCTCGTCGAGCGTTTGGTAGAAGGCGACCAAGATAGTCGTGCAGGTTACGCCGCCAAGCGAGTTCATTCAGACGGCACTGTCGTGTTCGACTGGTTTGTCCGATACCTTCCCCAG
>DATLIT010000009.1:0-10138 GCA_035539295.1 Terrimicrobiaceae bacterium
CTTCAACAGCATCCATCAGTTTCGCCGCAGACCTCGCTTCGAACTTCACCGTCGCCCACCCGGTGGAGATTGCCCGCGCACGAAAAAGAACGATGTTCGGCGTGTCACGCGCGGCGGATACCTCCTGCTGAGCGGCTCCATCGAGCTCCAAACCTCCGCCGACGGTGCAACGCACCATCAGCTTCTCAGTATCAGAAACTTTCTGGCGCGCCACCGCTCTGAGTTCAACCTGATCGCCTTCCCTGAAGAACCGTGGAAGCGCTGGCTCGATCAGGAGTTTCTTGCTGACTGCGAAAGTCGCATCGCCCGCGCCGAATTGATTGTTTCTCGTTTGCGCAACGGCGACCACCCGAAAGCGTGTGAGGTTGTCCGGAGCTTCGCATTCAAATCTCGCTACTCCTTTCGCATTCGTCCGCACGGTGGGACGCCAGAGGATGAGTGGCTTGAACTCCTTGCGCGTAAACGCGACATTACCAAAATGCTCGGCGCCGGCGTCTCCGGCGATGAACCCTTTCATCGTAAGGGACGACGGGGCGATCTTGTCCACATAGGCTTTCAACGCCGAATACGTCACGACCGCGAAGTTGCGCGCAGGAAAAAAGTCGGCGAGCATCCGCGGAAGACTCCAACCGCCCAAAGTGAGAATGGAATCGTCGACTGCGTAGATCAGGAGGTCCGCACCGGAAACTGGGCGGCCCGCAGCTTTGACGGTCACTTCGCCCGAAATTTTCTCTCGGGGTTCGTATTCAGGGCGGCTGGTCCGGACGGAGATCTCGAGAGCCCGTTCGGGCGCCTGCACTGCGAGTTGGTCATAGCCATACATCTCCCCCGCGAGCTGGTCGGAACCACCCGGCCGCAGCAGATAGACCGAAACGAATACATTGGGTTCATATTCGGGCTTGATCGGTATTTCAATTCGGCTCGTGTTGCCGTTAAGAGGAGCGGTGAACGTGTCGAGGACCTGGTCCGTTTCGACGCTGACCCAGGCGACCCCTCCAATGGGAGCGAGCACGTTCAGCACCGCCTTTTCGCCCACCAGCCACGGCTTGGCGTTCTCGCGCGTGCCCGCTTTGACCGAAAACACTGTGGCGGAAGTGTCGGATTGCACAGGCACTTCCGAGGCCTCATCACCGGCGAGATAAGCCTCCTCACTCACCGAAAATCCCGGAGCGCCGGGCAATGGCGAGATGAGCGCCACATAGCGCCCCGGCTTGCCCGGTGTGAACTCAAGCGAATCTTCCGTCACCTGCTGACGTTCCTCGACAAGCTCGTATCGGTCGAAGTTGCGGTAACGGTAAACATTTGGCGCCAGGCGTTCCTTCACGGACTTAGTCTCCACATGAAAAAGTTGGACCTTCACTGCCTCCGGTGCTGTGGCGAACACTTCCTGCGCGCTCCAGAAAAACTGGACGTTACCAGCCTCACTCTCTCCTCTCTTGATTCCCAGCAACACCGCGGCCATGGCGACATCTTGTGTGGTTCCGCCGGTGATGGTCTGTGCATCAGGCCCGGTCACATCGACTCTCCAGATGACCTGGCAACGCGCGCGATTTCCTGGATCCTTGAACGGGGCATCGCAGCGGAGCACGACGCTTCCGGCCGCGTCAAGAACCGCTTCGCCCGAAGTTTCTGCCGTGAAATCCGGAGGTTTTGCACCCTCTGAATAAGAATCCACGCGCGTCCAATCATCACCGCCATGAGATTCGCCATCCGCTGAATCGCTGACCCATGTCGCAGTCCATTTCACGACGCTGCCGGCATTCGAGGCGCCGTGAAAGTATTGGGATTGCACGCTAACGACCGACTCGGCGGGTCTCTTGGCAGCCAGGTTCTCGCAGATCACCGAGAAGGGCGGGTTTCTAAATTCTTGAATCTGAAAACGTGCTGGCAAGGTGGGTTGACCGTTAATCACTGCCTTGAGAACAAACTCTCCGACTGGCGAATCCATGGGTGAGGTCCACGTCCCATTCCATCCGCCCTCAGCATCGAGTTGGGCTTCACCACCGGCGAGCACTTCGCCGACATGGGCTCGCTCGATCGTCCATTTGACTGCACGGCCAGCGGGGATCTTCAGCGTCCCAGTTTGCTCTTCACGGACGAACCCCTTGAACTGGATTGATTGGCCCGGACGATAGAGCGGCCGGTCAGTCAGGGTGTATGTCCGGAGCGCCGGAGGCGGACGTGCGCTGAGCGATCCTCCAGAAAATTGATCCGAAATCGCGACCGGTTGAAGGCTATCTTCGCAGAGAAAGTATTTCGCGACCGCAGTGGAAAGCATATCGAAGGTTGCCAGTCCATTCTCATCGGTAGGCGAGCGGGCGATCTCCTTGAGGTCTTTGTCGAGGGCAGTGACAACCGACTTGTTCACGGGTTTACCGTCCGTCAAGGACGCGGCGCGGACGACCGAATGGCTCTTGATGAGCTTGCGAGTGAGCGCGACCTCGCCGAAGTAAATCAGCGCGCGGTTACCAATGACCCTGCCTTGAAAATCCCGCCCGGTCACCTCGAGCAACTTCGCACCCGCAAGCGCCGCGGAATCTTCGGGTTTCCACGTGATCTCTCGCAGAACCTCCTTGTCCTCGCCGGCGGCAGGGATTTCTCCGAAGGCAATGACGTTAAGCCCGAGGTCGGCGATCAATGGTTGGGAGGCTTGGCGCTGGAATGTCCCCTCCTTCGTCCAAACCTGACCACCTTGGGAGTCCTTCAAAGACTTTTCAAATTCGCGTTCTCGCGAGAGAACTGCCGGCAATTTATCCAGGGGCACATCGGCGAGTTTCCATTCCAGTTCGCTGGTATTCACCTGGTAAAACGCGAACTTCAGCCCAAGGACCGATCGTTGGCGGATCTGTTGAGCGGGAAAAAGGATTGCGCTTTCCTTGGGGCGAAAGCTGGCTCCCCAGGTTTCCGATTTGGCGAGGCCATATCCACTAGTCCCCAGGATCTTCTCCGAGACGGTCACCGAGTAACGTGAGTTCGGCTTGAAGTCCCCCTCGGCGACAAGAAAGGAGCCATCCTTGCGGATGTTCAATCGGGTCACGTCGGGCGAGATTTGCAGAGCATCCTGAGGCAGCTGCATATCGCCCAGGGTCTGGCTAAACTTCACCTCAACGCGGGGAGTTTCGAGAGGGAAATTGCGCGCGGCCACATAGTCGAGCTCCAGAGAGCGAGTTGCGCCGATCGGAAAAACCTGTGGATACCGTAACAAGCGCCCGCCATAGGCATCGCAGATACCATCCACGACCAGGTCGTAGCGGCGACCGACGGGCAATGGTTGAATGGGCCGGACACGAAAAGCGGTTATATCGTCTGTAGCTTCCTTCGCCTCCACCACTGGAGCGTCGTCCATGTTGCCCTCTGCAGCATTCAGGAGGATTTCCACGGCAAACTTCTCCCGAGTGATTCGATCCTGAAACCACACGCCATTCGCCGCGTCGGCAAGTCGCACGGGATAGTTGAACTCGAGGGGAACTTGTGGACTCGCGTTGAGGTTGTTGCGTTCACCGTAATCCTCCTCAACGACGCGCAAAGGAGGCGTGGTCATCTCCAAGCCCCAAGCATCAACCGGCAAAGGATTGCCGCTTAAATCGCGGACGCCCTCGCGCAAACGGAATCGATACGACTCAGCTGGAATCAATGGCGCCTTCACGACCAGCTCGCCTTGCGATTGGGTGCGCCAAATAAAATCGGTGTCGAGAGCAGGCGAAACCTCTATGGGCGACTCCGAGCCTTCGACATCAATCCTATCCGGCGCCACCATGGCAGTAGGGAATGCTACTGTTAGCATTGTGCCCGCACGCAAGGGCTCGTCGACGCCATCGACGCTCAGTCCGCCCCCGGTGGGATCCTTCGTGAATGGGCGTCTGTCGACCTCTTGTTGGATCGTGGGCTGAGGAGAGGGACGTGGCCAAAGCGACGGTCTGCTCTGACTCGGCGGTTCAAGGGCGAGCAATGGACAAATTATCGCGAAGCTCGCGACGATGAAACTCCTCATCGAATGGTTCCCGTCTCGAACTGCTGGGCGCGCGCGAGATCTTCTTGGGCCTCGGCGTAACGCTCCAAGCGCTGAAGGATGGACGCCCTTTGCTTGTAAAAGCGCGCTTGCGGTTTCGCCGCGACTGCCCGGTCGGAGAACGCGAGCGCCAAGTCCACCTGCGAAGCACCCATGGCCGCGTCGGCCAGGCCGCTCAGAGATTCTGCGAGCACGTCGGGAGGGGGTTTTGCTGCCTCCAGCATCCTCAGCTCGGCAATCGCCTCTTCAACCTTTCCGAGCTTGGCCAGTGCTGACATCTTTGCCGCCCGCGCAGGTGCACTGTTGGGATCAAGGGAAACCGCAGACCGGGCATCGTGCAACGCGAGCTGCTGCTGCTGCGCGTTCTCGCGCAGCTCCACGCTGCGCCTGAGCCAGGCGGAGACATCTTTCGCATCTGTGGCAATCTGGCGGTCCTGACGCCAGAGATTGTCGAGGACGGTCAGCGCTGGGATCGCCTTTGACACGTCGACCTCGAGCTTCTCGCGCGCTTCTTGGGGTGAAAGCCTGCCTATCCGACTCGATGCCTCGGCGAAAAGAATCAGTGCGGCAACGGAACCTGGATCGACCTTCCGGGCAGCCTCGGCGTCATTGAAGGCCGCGCCATTGGCGGCCCCCGTCGAAAGATACCAGTAAGCGCGCGAAATGAGCGCCGCCGAATCCTGCGGCTGTTCCGCAAGGACATTGCTCGCTGCGCGAATTCCAGCAACGGCGGTTCGCAGGCGATCAAAGGATGGCCGATTGTTTATAACGCTCTCATCCTCTGCGTTGGTCCGATCCGCGGTTTCGAAATCCATCAGCGCGCCCGCGAAATCTTGCAAGCTGCGCCGTGCCAGGGCGCGCACAACCAGCAAACCGGTATCCGTCTCGACACCCGGAGCCTTGCTAAGTAGATCTACAGCCTTCTTTTGCTCGTCCATGGCAACCAGATATCCGGCCAATCGACGGGTCATCTCCAAGTCTTCGGGATGCTCGGTCAGGTAGCGTTCCAGCAGTGCGATCGCGTCGGTCTTTTTGCCCTCTCGAACGAAAAGAACAGTCGCCAAAACCTTCGCGCGGAGCGCCGCCGGCGCCTCCTTCCAGTCACGCACGACGCTCTCGGCCATTTCCAGGTCGTCGATCGACAGCCAGAGGTCGGCCAAGCGCGCGCGCAGGGCAGCGTCACGAGGCTCCGTCTCGAGGATCCGACGACTCAGCTCAATCTGCGCGTAGGTGTCGTCCTCCTTTTCCGCGAGCGCGAGCTGCTCGCGCAGCGGGAGCCCGGCAGCCGCGTGACGAAGTGCCACGAGCAGGGCGAGAACTAGCATGAAAGCCCAACGACCCATCTTCATTGATACGAAGCGCAGGCAATAGTTTTCAGCTTCTGAGATCTGTCACCTCAGGGCATCAAGCAAGCGGCCGTCGAAGGCGGCCGCGTTTGGCGCTCGCAGGTCGATGAAAGACAGGCAAATAGCGCACGGGAAGCATCCTAATAACTTCGAATCGGTTTTTCACTTTTGGGTTCTCGCAACCCCGGCAGGGAGGTTATTCGATCGAGCGGAAAACTTCAATTGCACAAACACCGGCGAAAGCGCTGTCGCACATTCCGATACCCTTACAATCAGACCTTTTGCTCGCTTAGATGGAGGATTTGATTCGAACGCGAAATCACCTCTTCGGCGAGCCTGACGTCCTTTGCCAAAGAGTCGCCGAATGATGGAATCATTTGCTTGATTTTTCCCGACCAATCAGCCGCTCCCATTTGATCCCTAAAGCAGCGCAGCAGCAGTTGAAGCATGATCGAGACAGACGTTGACGCTCCCGGCGACGCGCCGAGCAGTGCAGCAATTGATCCGTCCGAAGAGCTCACCACTTCGGTGCCGAATTGGAGAACTCCGCCGCGCTCGGGATCTTTCTTGATGATCTGAACGCGCTGGCCCGCAACTTCCAGACGCCAATCCTGCTTCTTTGCGGTCGGAACGAACTCTTGCAAAACCGAAAGGCGATCCTTCGGGGATTGGAGCACCTGACCAATCAGGTACCGCGTCAGGTCGACGTTATCCTTGCCTGCTGCCAGCAGCGGCAAGAGATTGTCAGGTCTGACGGACTCGGCGAGGTCGAGGAGGGATCCATGTTTCAGGAACTTGGTGGTGAAGCCTGCGTACGGACCAAAGAGCAGCGATCTCTTGCCATCAACCACTCGCGTGTCGAGGTGCGGAACCGACATCGGCGGTGAGCCGACCGCGGCCTTCCCATAAACTTTCGCGTTGTGCCGGTCCACCACCTCCGCCTTGTCGCAGCGCAGCCATTGGCCGCTCACCGGAAAACCACCAAAACCCTTGCTTTCCGGGATATCCGACTTCTGCAAGAGCGGCAACGCCCCACCGCCGGCGCCCAGAAAGACAAAATTGGTATTGAGGGTGCGCTTGGTGCCGTCGGCCTTGTTCTGAACATTGACACGCCACCGCTCATCCGACCCACGATTTAGCCCGTGGACTCTGTGGTTGAGGTGGACGGTGACGCCCTCCTGAGCATGGAGCCACTCGATCATCGACCGCGTCAACGAACCAAAGTTAACATCCGTCCCAAGGAGGGCTCGTGTCGCCGCAACGGCTTCACCCTGGTCAGGCCCATCCATCACCAGCGGCATCCATTCTGCCAGCACCTGACGGTCCTCCGAATACTCCATCCCGGAGAAGAGATGATGTTTGCGCAACTCCTGGTGACGTTTGGTGAGAAAACCGACGTTTTCTTCGCCGCGCACGAAACTGAGATGGGGCACGGCGCGGATAAACGCCTCCGGCGCCTGCAAAACGCCCACTTGCACCAGGTAGGACCAAAATTGTTTGGAGACTTCGAAGGATTCGTTGATGCTCACAGCCTTCGAGACATCCACGGACCCATCTTCACGTTGCGGCGTGTAGTTCAGCTCGCAAAGCGCCGCGTGACCGGTGCCCGCGTTGTTCCAAGCATTCGAGCTCTCGCCGGCGACCAAATCGAGACTCTCTAAAATTTCGATCGTCACTCCGGGGTTCAGCTGCTTGAGCAACATTCCCAAGGTTGCGCTCATGATTCCAGCTCCGACGAGGACAACGTCTGGGCGGGTCTGCTCTCTCATATTTAACTTCCAGGGTCCTCCGAAGCGGAGTGCTTGCTCACTCCTTTGCAGGAGGACCAAGTTCTTCGATAGCAATTCTAGGGGACCATTGACAAGCTGCGAATAGGGGCGTTACGCTGCGCCCGTTTCCGCGGTCGAAGTCGCCCATGGTGCTTACTTCCCGCCGCCCGGCGCGAGTGTTGTTTGCGGCAAATTCCTCAAGCCCCAATCCGCGATCCCCCGCACCAGTTTGCCCAGCGATTTGCCGCTTCTCGTCAAGGAGTATTGAACCCTGCGGCCATCCCGGTCGTCACCCTTCCTGACAACAAAACCGAGATTTTCGAGGCCTTTGAGGCGCGATGACAGGATGTTCGTAGCAATGCCCTCCTCGGATGCCAAGAACTCGTCAAAACGCGTCTTGCCCAGAAGAAGGTCGCGCACGATCAGCAGGCTCCACCGGTCTCCCACCAGATCCAGGGTACAGGCAATCGGGCAATTCGATCTTCGTTGCCGGCCAGTTCCTCGATAGCGACGTCGCATGCAACTACCATCCAGCGGCTTTAGTTGCACTTTGCAATCAAAAATTGTCCGCAAGAGACCTCGCGAGGGGTTTCGAGTGAACGATCCTAGCGCGATCCGTAGCTGATCGCCGCGATCAAGAGGCAGGCGAGATTCATGATGGCGGAGAGAATCGCGAGGCTCACGAATACCCTTCCTGCCATCCAACGGGTGCTCAGAATCGCCAGCGCGATTGAACAAGGAAGGAGGACGAGCGACGGAAGCGTGGCAGTGATGGCTTCTCCCGCAGTGAAAGTGGGGACCGTCTTCATGCCGGCGGCGAAGATCATCAGGAGCGCCCAAGCCGCTGCCAGCACCGCAACCACAAAAACGCCCAGGACCGCCCATCTGACGAAATTCGCGCCGGAGATCATGGGCGGCGCCGTTCCCGCCGCTGCCTGCGTGCGTTCGTCGATCGGACCGCGCGCGCTTGCCAGCAAAATCCACCCAGCCGTCAGCAAGCCGAGGCCGAGATAGCGCAAAATGCCGGAGGCCCAAAGGAGAAAGGAGAACTTTCCAGGATCGAGCACGATCATGAACAGCGATAGCAGGCTGGCGAGAGTTTCGATGCCAGGACTTGCGCAGAGAAGAGTCAACCCCACATGGGAATAGCGGCTCGCAGCTTTGACCGAGAAGCCGAAGGCAGTGGCCGCAATCAACAGGCTTAACCCGAGTTGCCAGAGAGAAAAGGAAACGTCCATTCTTGCGTCCGAATTAACGGAAAACTTTCAGAAAATACAGCCCAGGCATGCTGATGGCGAACCCGCAACGCTGCTCTCCCGCGAGCAATCCTGCGGGCTGGCAAATTCGCCAAGCGCACTTAGGTTTGCCCGGTGATCTTCTCGGAAAACAAACAACTCTTCGGATTCGATGGCATGGAGCGAATCGTGGCGGTCGAGTTCTCCGTCCCGAACCAGATCGACATCTTCCTGCGCGAATCGGATGGCTCGACTTCCATTCGTAGGGAAGAATTTTCACCATTTCTTTGGACCTCGTCCGCCGCTATCCCCTTGGAGGGCGCCTTGGCCCTCGATCAGCTGATGACATTTCCGGACTGGCGGAGCTACCAGGAGGCCCGGTCGCGCCTTGCCAAGGCAGAAACACCCCTCTTCGCCTTCAACGATCCCGTCCAGCAGTACCTTACCTTTTCGGGGCGCACGCTTTTTAAGGGCATGCGCTTCGAGGATCTCCGGCGGCTGCAGATCGGCGTCCAGACGGCCGTTTCCGGCAGCCTAGCTTTTCCCGGCGCCGACCGCGACGCACTCACCGCCATTACCCTTAGCGATAGCAGCGGCTGGGAGCAGATTCTCCTCGTCGAGAGTGACTCTTCGGAGTCCGAGCGCAGCGCCCTCGAGACTTTCACCGCGATAATCCAGGAGCGAGATCCGGACGTCATCGAGGGACACAACCTGTTTAAGCTTGACCTGCCGTCTCTTTTCGCGCGTGCGAAAAAATTGAAAGTTCGGCTGGCGTGGGGACGCGACGGCTCGCCGCTCAACTCACGACCGACGCGGCTGCAGATTGCCGAGAAGCTGATCCAGTATCCCAAGTTTACGATCCGCGGGCGCCATATTGCCGACACCTGGGTTCTGGCGCAGTTTTACGATGTCTCTTCGCGAGAGCTCGAAAGCTTTGGTCTGGAAAATATCGCCCGCCACTTTCGCGTTTCCGAGAAGGACCGCGTGTCTCTCGCACCCGAAACGATTGACCGGGCGAGTCTTGAGGATCCCGAGGCTTTCCGAACTTACGCCCTCCAAAACGTCCGCGAAGCGCGTTCGCTGGCGGCGATCTTAAGCCGCAGCTACTTTGTTCAAGCGCAGATTTTTCCTTACAACTACCAGGATGTGATCATCCGCGGGAACGCCACAAAGATCGATGCCTTGTTCCTGCGTGAATACTTACGCCGCCGCCATTCGATTCCGGATCTTCCAGAGGTGCGACCATTTGAGGGTGGCTATACCGACATCTTTCACACCGGGGTTATTGAAGGGGTTTGGCATTGTGACGTGACCTCCCTCTATCCTTCCTTGATGCTGGCCTTTGGATATCTGCCCAAGAACGACGCCCTCGGTGTGCTCGAAGGAATGCTGCGGGACCTTCGCGCGTTCCGAGTCCAGGCAAAGAACGCTCTTCGCGCCGCGGATGATCCACTCGAACGCGGCACCCTGGACGCCCTTCAGGGAACGTTCAAGATTCTGATCAATTCGATCTATGGCTACCTCGGTTTTGCCCAAGGCCACTTTGCGGATTTCGATGCTGCCGAAAACGTCACTGCAAAGGGCCGCGAGATCCTCAGATGCATGGTCAAGTGGCTGGAGGAGCGGGGCGCGCAAGTCATCGAAATCGACACCGATGGCATCTACTTTCGGCCGCCGGATTCAGTATCCATCGATGATCTGCGGCGGGGACTGGCCGCCGAATTGCCGACCGGCATCGAAGTGGAATTGGACAAGCGCTATCGTGCAATGTTTAGCTAC
>DATLIT010000010.1:0-8087 GCA_035539295.1 Terrimicrobiaceae bacterium
GCATCACCCAACAGCACGAAGGCCGGGTCGTGCTAGCCAGGATTGACGCCAAGCTCGCGGGCGCCGGCGGCGAGCTACGTGGCGTCATCTCGCGATCTGCCGAGATCGTCGCTGAGATCTCCGATCTCAAATTTGAGATCAAGAATCCTGAATTGTGGTGGCCGAACGGCCAAGGGATTCATCCGCTTTACGATGTGCGTCTTGAGCTGGTCAATGGCACGGAAGTTCTCGATCGCTGGAGTGCTCGCATCGGACTTCGAACGATCGCGCTCGACCGCCATCCCGATGAATTCGGCGAAAGCTTTCAGTTCGTGGTAAACGGCCGGCCGGTCTTTGCGAAGGGCGCGAATTGGATTCCCGCGCACAGCTTTGTCGGTAGCCTTACCCGAGAGGACTATGAGGATTTGCTGACGAGCGCGGAGCGGGCGCACATGAACATGATCCGCGTCTGGGGAGGGGGGATCTATGAGATGGAAGATTTCTATGACCTTTGCGACGAAAAGGGATTGCTCGTCTGGCAGGATTTTATGTTCGCCTGTGCGGTATATCCTGGAGGGCCAGAATTTCTCGCGACTGTCAAGGCTGAGGCGGAACATCAGGTGAAGCGACTGGCCAATCGCGCATGCCTGGCATTGTGGTGCGGAAACAACGAAATCGAGCAGATCGCCGCAGAGATCACGAAGACCGCTCAACGCAGGAAGGCCTACGAGGAAGTCTTTTATCAGATCCTACCCGAGGCAGTGGCGCGCTACGACGGCGAAACCTCGTACTGGCCCAGTTCACCGCATAATTCGGAGGGCTATACCAAGGACCCCAATAATGAAAAGTCGGGCGATAGCCATTTTTGGGACGTGTGGCATGCGAAGCAACCGGTCAAGCGCTATGAGAAAACGGCCTTCCGCTTTTGCTCCGAATTCGGCATGCAATCGTTCAGTTCGCTCGAGGTTGCGGAGCTGTTTTGTTTGCCGGAGGAATTCGATGCCTTCGGGCCGGCGATGGAAAACCATCAGAAGAACCAGGCAGGCAATCTCATCATCAGGGAGTATGTCACGCGGAGATACCGTTTCGCTCGTGACTACGCCTCGGTGGCCTACCTTTCGCAACTCAATCAAGCTTACTGTATGAAGGTGGCGGTCGAGCACTTCCGTCGCTCCATGCCGCGCACCATGGGTGCTTTATACTGGCAGCTGAACGATTGCTGGCCCGGATTTTCATGGAGCAGTTTGGAATTTGGCGGCCGCTGGAAAGCGCTCCACTTTGCCGCGCGGCGATTCTTTGCGCCGGCGCTCGTCTCGGCCCACATTCCTGGAGAAGAGCGGATCGGCATGGGAAATATTTGGAGAAGAAACATTCGAGAGGTTCATCTTCACACCGTCTGCGACGCACCGGGCAAGACGACCGGTTTGTTAAGTTGGTCTCTCTTTCACCTGGATGGCCGCCTCCTCGAAGCGGGCGAGAAGAGTGTTTTCCTCGGATATGGGCAGTCGCACCGCCAGAAAGCTCTCGACCTTTCACGAAAGCTGAAGACCTATGGCGCGAGCAACATCGTTCTGCGCATCAAATTGGAAACCGAGCGTGGAGCCGTATCCGAGGACACTGTCTTCTTCAGCTCTCCGCGTTTAATCGACTTCCCGCGTGCTCCCATCTCCACCACCGTCGAACGGACCAGCCAAAGAGAATTCCAGCTAGGTTTTCAATCGCGCGTCTTTCAACACGCCGTGCAAGTTGATCTTCCCGGTCTCGCCCACAAGCTGGAGGACAACTTCTTCGATCTCTATCCAGGAGAAATGCGTAAGGTACGCCTGCACACGGAAAAAGCAGCCATTCTTGCCGAGATCAAGCGAACGTTGAAGCTGCGCTCACTGGCGGATACGGCCGAATAGGTCCAGCACAGCGAGGAACTTGCTGGCCGATTCTCCTCGGAGAAACCTTGAGTGCAGAGCCTTGGATTTGCGAAAGATCTCCCGTGAAGGACTCGTTTCAACAGGCCCTCGATCAGACTCTATCGATACTCACCCGAATCAAGGGTGGTTTCGGACCTCATCCGACCGTTTCGAGCGAGTCTCTCGAAAGACTGAAGACAGCCTCAACTCGCGAGACACGCCCTCTTGAAGCAGCACCAGATGAAGGATCTGGCGATCCCAGGTCTGAGCGCGAGTTTGCGGGGTTACGTGAAGCGACACTGGCCTGTGTTAAATGCCCACATCTGGCAAGAAGCCGCACTCAGGTTGTCTTTGGCGTTGGCAATCCGCACGCTGAACTCATGTTTGTGGGCGAGGCGCCTGGCGCCGATGAGGACGCGCAAGGCGAGCCATTCGTCGGGCGTGCGGGGCAGTTGCTCACCAAGATTATCGAGGCAATGGGCTTTCGGCGCGAAGACGTTTACATCGCCAACGTCCTGAAATGTCGTCCTGACATGCCGCCGGGGGTTTCCGGGAACCGAAAGCCGACTCCGGATGAGATGAAGACCTGCCTGCCTTGGCTCGAAAAGCAAATCGAGTTGATCAAGCCGCGGGTGATGGTTGCCTTAGGCGCGACCGCCTTGGAAGGCCTTCTCGGCGCGACGACGGCGGTGAGCAAAGTGCGAGGCCGCTGGCTTGATTTTCACGGGATCCCGATTATGGCCACCTACCACCCCGCCTACCTACTACGCAATCAATTGGTCACCGAAAAACGCAAGGTCTGGGAAGACATGCTGCAGGTGTTGGAGCGACTCGGGAAGCCAATCAGCGAAAGGCAACGAAGGTTTTTCACGAAGACAGAGTTATGAGGCAATCTGGACTCGCGTATCACCGCGATCCGCGGACGATCTTTGGGATGCACCGCGCTTGAATCGATTTCAAACAGGTTGAGCGTGCACCTTGCCGAACGTATCTGGCGCGAATCTCTGTGGCAATTCAGCAGTCGGACGATGCGGTTGCTCTTTGCAATGAAGACGCGGATTCGCGTGGCCTACTATCATGAGATCCCGTTGCATGGTGGATTTATTCTCGCCTCCAATCACATTAGTCACTTCGACCCGCCAATCATCACCCCACTTCTCCCGCGGAAAATCGATTGGATCGGCATGACCAACCTCTTCCGCGGCCGCATTCTCCGCGGATTGTTTACGGGCTTGAATGTCATTCCTGTTGCACGCAATGAGCCCGATCGCGCCGCGTTGCGTAGCGCAGTAAAGCGACTCCGGGAGGGACGCGTGGTTGGCATCTTTCCCGAGGGGGGAATTCGCGATGGCGCCGGATCGATAATCAACGGGGCCGCTATGAAGCAGGGCGTCACGCTGCTGAGCACGCTCTCTGGGGCGCCAATTATTCCGTGTGTGATCCTTGGCAGCGATCGTCTCTATAACCTTCGAAACTGGCTTCCCTGGCGTCGTCCCAAGATCTGGATTGGCTGCGGCGATCCCATTCCACCGGCGCACGAGGCCGGCAACCAGTCGAAGGACGCCGCGCGGCAGTTCTTCAGTTCCGAGATCGTAAAGCTCAAGGAGCGCCTCTATGACGACTTCGGGCTAACACCAGCCGACTTGCCACATCCTCCAAAAGTGCGCATGAAAGAACCATAGGACTTTCACTCAATATTCCGCCGGAGGCAGCGACCGATGAGGCAAGCACTTGAGCGAGCTGTCGCCTATGCGCTGGACGGTGCCTTGTGTGGGACAATGAACGCGCTCCAATGGCGACACCGGGCAAACATGTGCTCCGTGGAAGAGTTTCAGACGTACCTATCGGCGTGCTCGACGCTTTCGCGCGACGAATTCTATCGTCCGCCGCCACTCACGGGAAAACGGGAGAGCGGGAGCTGGATTGAATGGGATGCGCCGGTGTTAAGCGGATTTGCGGAGAATGACAGGGCTCGCGTCCGGTTGCAAATCGGAAGAGGCGGACCGTCGGCGCCGACGATTCTCTTGTTACACGCCTTCATGAGCGCAAGCGACTTGGGCTACCTTCGAGCGGCGCGCTGGCTGAACGAGCGCGGTTGGAACGCGGTCTTTCCACATCTGCCTTTTCACTATTCTCGAAGGCCCCGTGGTTATCTCAATGGCGAACTAGCCATCACGGCAAACCTCGTCCGGAATGGCGAAACTCTCCGACAGGGCGTCACCGAACTGCGTCAACTCATGGCTCTGCTGCGTGCGCTCGGCTGCAAGGAGTTCGGGTTAATTGGCACAAGCTACGGCGGATGGAATGGGGCGTTGCTTAGCTTTCTCGAGAGCGATTTTCGCTTCGTTGCCTTGATCCAGCCGATCGTCAACGTCGAACATGCCATCTGGAATAGTCCAAGCTCCGTCCTGATTCGAAGACTCCTGTGCTCCAGAGGCATTCTCCCCGGTGAAAGCGTCCGCCATGCGCATCTCAGCTCACCATTACATGGAGTTCCTCTCTGCGGAGGAGAACGCGTCATTATCACTGCCGGACTTTACGACAGCATCTCACCACGCCGCGAACTTCTCGAGCTACGGGATCGCTGGCCTGGCACGAAACTTCTCGAGGTTAGACAAGGCCACTACGGCAATCGAGCACTTCGCGAAACGCTTAAGGAGATCGAGAGGTTTTTGTAGCCCTCCTCACCATATTCGTCGGGGTTGTCGTCGATGATGCCCGGTCGTAGTAGAAACTCGACCGTGGGAGAGTGTTCCTACAGCGTTGCTCGTATGTCAGCCGAGCTCGGGCGCGGTTGACGGCGGAGACATCTTCCATACGTCGCCAGCGCCAGGAGGGGGAAGTGTTGGCGATACATATCATACTTTAGATAGAAGACGCACGGAAAGCCGGTTCCGGTGGTGAAGTCTTCGGTCCAAGAGCCGTCATCGTTCTGGCTGCGCAAGAGGAAATCGACACCGCGAACGATCGAGGGCCGAGTTGCATCGCCGCAGGCGCACAGTCCCATGACTGCCCAGGCAGTCTGACTGGCGGTACTTGGCCCTCGCCCTTTGAGAGCGGGAAAGTTGTACGACTCGCAAGTTTCCCCCCAGCCACCATCATCGTTCTGGCAACTCTCCACCCAGTCGCGGCCGCGCCGAATCCATTCCTGGTCCATGTCTTCGCCGATAGCGGCAAGTCCTCGCAGGATCTGCCAGGTTCCGTAGATGTAATTGACTCCCCAGCGTCCATACCAGGAGCCATCGGCTTCCTGCGTGCGGCGAATCATTTCGACAGCTCGGCGGACGGGAAGGCTTTCCCGATCGACGTCGCACGTTCCGAGTAACTCAAGGACGCGGCCGGTCAGATCTGAACAGGTCGGGTCGAGGATGGCGTTGTGGTCGGCGAAGGGCACATGCTCGAGCCACCGCGCAGTGACATCCTTGTCGAAGGCGGCCCAACCCCCATCGTCGCATTGAAAGGCAAGCAGCCACTTCAGAGCGCGTTCGGTCTGAGCATGGCGTCGGACAGGATCAGTCGGAGTGACATGACGCAGCGCCATGAGCACCATCATGGTATCGTCTGTGTCAGGATAATACTTGTTCTCGTGCTCGAACGCCCAGCCACTAGGTTCGACGTCGGGAACATGCACAGCCCAATCACCCTCGAAGCGAACCTCCTTCTTTTCCAGATAGGCGGCCGACTTCTTCAGTGCCGGATGATCTTTAGGGAAGCCAGATTCCGCGAGCGCGATCGTGGTAATGGCGGTGTCCCAGACGGGTGAGAGACATGGTTGGATACGGAAGTCCTCCGGATCGTCCACGAAGAAGTGAGCAAAGTCCTTCTCCGCTTTCTTCACCAGCGGATGTTCCTCGGGGTAGCCGAGGGCCCGCAGGGCCATCATCGCGTTCAGCATCGCCGGAAAGATCGCGCTGAGTCCCTCGCTCCCCTCGCCCATACGTTCAACCATCCAGGTCTCAGCGGCCTTGAGGGCGCGCTGCCGCAACGGATGAATCGGGAGACGGTCGTACAGCTTGAGAAACTTGTCGCAACGCAAGAAAAAGTTCCGCCACGCCCAGAATCGCGGATCTCTTTTGAGCGAGAGGTCTGTCTTTTCGAGCCCCGCCGGATAGAGCTCATGGAGCCGCATTGCCGAGGGAAGGCGCCGCGTCGGTCTATAATGATTCAGGATCGTGAGAGGCGCGATAATCGTGCGGCTCCACGAGGACATCTCATACAGATTGAAGAAGAACCAATTGGGAAAGAGAAAGATTTCCGGGGGGATGATAGGAAGGAAGCGCCAGGGGAATTGTCCGAGTAAGGCTAGGTAAAGCTTTCCATAGGTATTGATCTGCGGGATGCCTCCAAGCCGAAGAACATTGGCGCGAGCCTCGCGCATCCACGCGGCATTCGGAGAGTCTCCAGCTAACTTCAGAGCGAAATAAGCTTTGACCGACGCGTTGATTTCGCTTGGTCCGCCGATGAAGATGTTCCACCCGCCGTCGGCAAGCTGTCGGCGCCGGATGTGGGCCGCGCATTTAGCCTGAACGGCTTCGTCGACCTTCCCGAGCCAATGCATGTAGATGATGTAATCGCAGCAGAGGGTGGCATCGGCGATCAGTTCGCCTTCCCAGTGGCCGTCGGATTGCTGAAGACCAAGGAGGTTGGCTTGGGAACGACGAATTCCCTCCTCGAGAGAAATCGGCCGTTCAAGAACGGAAAGCTCCGGGACTTCAAACGGTAGGACCTTGTTGGCAACAGCGCTCTTCATGCGCTATCTCAGCGAAGCTCCCAACTCCCGATGAACGCACGAAGGCAATTCTAAAAACGAGGCCGTCATCTAGGCGGCAGCGGGTTGTTGTTTTTTTGGACGTCCGGTCTTGTGACCGTTTCCGGCCGTCACGCCGTTGAACGGGTTGACGCTGGCGCCTTCGGTGCGCGGAGCGGGTTTCCGTCCGAAATTAAAGGCAATGTTCTGCAAAGTATCGCCCCGCTGAGCACAGTGGCCGAGGGTCGCGCTCGGCTCATATCCGCAGTGGACCATGCAGTTCTCGCAACGCTTGTCACGCGCAACGCCGTCGACAATCCCATACTTTTCCCAGTCAGTTTTCTCGAGGAGCTCGCCATAGGTCGAATAGTGACCATCTGTCATCAAGTAGCAGGGGGCTTTCCAGCCACGGACATTGCGCGTTGGAATTGCCCATGCCGAGCAGGTCAACTCACGCTTTCCCGCCAGGAAGTCGAGATAGATAGGCGTGCCAAAGAAAGTATACCGTCTACCCCAGTCACGGATGTCCTTGAACTTCTCCTTGGTCATCGCGCGCGTGAGGAAAAAATTCTCCGGTTGGAGGTTGAGCCGCTTGCGCATGTCCTCCTTAGCCGCATCGTAATCGTACCCCGGTGAAATGGTATGCCCGTCGACGCCGAGCCACGAGAGGTAATCGTACATTTGCTCGAGTTCGCCCATCTCGGTCTCTTTGTAGACAGTGGTATTGGTGGCCACCTGGTAGCCAAGGATTTTAGCCATGCGGATGGCGGCGATGCACTCCTTGAAGACTCCCTCCCGTTCGACGATGAGATCGTGCGTGCGCTCGAGGCCGTCGAGATGGACGTTCCAATACATCCACGGTGAGGGAGCGATCACTGGAGAGCCCAGCTTAGCCTTCCCTTTACGGATTTCCTCGATTTGCGCAGGCGTAATCAGCTCCTCAGAGAGAAGCACGTCGAGCGCACTGTTCAGCTCACCGTCAGTCGAGCCGCGGCTTCGCGCGACTTTATCCGCCAGGTATTCCCTCATCTTCTTGCGCATGAACATCCCGTTGGTGCAGACGTAAACGATGCGACTTTGAGCGAGCAGACCGTTCACCAGTGCCTCGACTTGCGGATAGATGAGTGGCTCGCCCCCGCAAATTGACACCATCGGTGCGCCGCACTCCTCTGCGGCGCCAAGACAATCCTCAAGGCTCATCACGTCCTTGAGCGAAGTGGAGTACTCGCGAATTCGACCACAGCCGGTGCAGGTAAGATTACAGGTGTGCAGCGGCTCAAGCTGCAAGACGGTCGCGAACTTCTCCACGCCCCGCAGCTTCTTACTGATGATGTATATTGCTATCTACACCGTGAGGGGCAGCGGAAACCTCATGGGCCGGGATTAAGAAGCAAGCGATACCCTCTGTCAATGTTTCTGGGAAAGATTGAACGCCCTGGATCAGGAGAGACGTGAAG
>DATLIT010000011.1:0-5226 GCA_035539295.1 Terrimicrobiaceae bacterium
TTACTCCGAGAGATGGAGATGGGCGGTGAAGTCGCCCGCGTTCGGAAAGATCGCTACGTAATTCCAGCGGATGCCGATCTGCTGACCGGACCCATTCAGTTTCATGCTAGCGGATCCGCGCACGTGCTTGGGGAGAAGCCCGGCCAACCGGATCTTTTCATCAGCGCAGAGAATACGTTCACAGCGATGCACGGCGACCGCGTGGTCGCGCGCTTGATCACTGAGAGCGTGGCTGAGGGCGATTGGAAACTCGGACGCCCAACGAAAACGCCGCGCCGCGAGGGACGAGTCATCCGGATCCTGGAACGGGCCAATGAGACAATCATCGGCACGCTGCAACGATCTCGCAATTTTTACTTTGTGGTCGCTGACGATCCGCGCTTTGTCCACAACCTCTATGTCTCCGCACCCGTTCCTCCGGTATCTGCGGGCGTCGGTGACAAGGTTGTCGCCAAGCTGGATGCCTGGCCATCGCGTCACGTCAATCCCGAGGGACACATCGTCGAAGTCCTTGGACCCGCAGGCACTCCCGGAGTGGACATGCTCTCGATTGTCCGCAAATACCGCCTGCCTTCGGAGTTTCCGCAGGAGGTCGTCCGCGAAGCGGAGAGTCTTCCGCGGCAAATCGATTCCCATGAGGTCGAACGCCGGATGGACCTGCGCGACCGCTTTATCCTCACGATTGATCCCGATGATGCCCGCGACTTCGACGATGCCATCGAAGTGGAGGCGACCCCCGACGGCTGGAGGGTGGGCATTCACATTGCCGACGTCTCCCATTATGTCCTGCCCAAGAGTAAGCTCGACCGTGAGGCCCTCTCCCGCGGCAATAGCGTCTATCTCGCCGACCGCGTGATTCCGATGCTGCCCGAGGCGCTCAGCAACGGACTATGCAGTCTCCGGCCAAACGAGGATCACCTCACTTTCTCGGTTTTCGCGACCGTCAATCGCAAGGGGAAAGTCCATTCGGTACGCTTCGCCAAGACGCTCATACGAAGCGCCGCACGGCTGACGTATAAAGAGGCGCTTGCTCGGCTCGAGCGTCCTCCGGTCGATGAGGTCGGCCGAAAACTTCACGTCGCCTGGCAGCTCGCATCCGAACTGCGAACCAAGAGGTTTGCCGCAGGCTCGCTCGATTTGGATTTCCCGGAAGTAAAGGTCTGGCTGGATGCCCAGGGAAAACCTTTGCGCCTCGAAAAAATCGAGAATGACATCTCCCACCAACTCATCGAGGAATTGATGCTCCTAGCGAACGAACTGGTCGCAGGCGAGCTGATGCGACGGAGGCAACCCTCGATTTATCGCGTCCACGAAAAACCCGATCCCGATCGCATGCTCGAATTTCGGGAGACGGCGCTCATCCTGGGCGTCCTCTGCGGAGACCTTTCTCATCGGCCCGAACTGCAAAGATTACTCGCCTCCGTCCGCGGCAAACCTCAGGAGTATGCGATCAAGCTTGGGTTGCTAAAAAGCCTCAAGCGCGCCCGCTATGCGCCCGAACCGCTTGGGCACTACGGTTTACACAAAAGCAACTACACCCATTTCACCAGCCCGATCCGGCGGTACTCGGATCTGGTCGTCCACCGCGCACTGGGCCACTTGCTTGGTCTCAGCAAGCGGGCGGCTGATTCCTCAGTCCTTGGTTCGATGGCCGACCACATCTCGACGACGGAGCGGATTGCTGCGGACGCAGAGAAGGACTCAGTCAAGCTCAAGAAGCTCGAGTTCTTTCAAAACCAACTTTCATCACGTGATGGCGGTGACGTCTTTTCGGCCCGCATCTTGGAAGTGCGCAACTACGGGCTGCTTATCGAGTTGCCGGACTTTCTCTTGAATGGGCTCGTGCATGTCTCCGCGCTCCATGGCGATTTTTTTCTCCTCGATGTGGCCCATTCGCGGCTGGTGGGTCGCCGCTCTCGACGCGTGTTTAGCGTCGGCGACGAAATCCGCGTTCAAGTCGCCCGAGTGGATTTTTTCAAGCAGCAAGTGGACTTTCGGCCGGTGTGAGCTCCCTGAGAATTTCGCTGAAAGCCTAAAAAATAGAGTTGTTACCAGCCCTCAGATGATTTTCAATCATAATGTTCCCAACTGTGTAAATTGATGGATACCATACTTGAGTCGCGCGAGGTTCAGGTCGAGCGCAAGCATTTCTTCATCGAGTTTCGCGAGAACGACCGTGGTCGCTTTCTCCGGATTACCGAGGAAGCACACGGCCGCCGCAACACGGTGATCATTCCCAGCACGGGGCTCGAGGAATTCGAACGCCTCTTGAATGAAGTGCTTGCCGTCGGTGCCCGCCCCTGATGTCGTCTTAGAGAACTTTTTCGCGGAGAATCGTTCCGCTCTACGCTGACGCTTTCGGCGCCTCTGCAAGAAATGGCAGGGGTGTCGCGTCGTCTTTTTCCTGCTATGTCTAAAAAATCCAAGTCTTCGAAAGCCTCTCTTCCAAGGGGAAAATATGTTTACTACTTCGGGAACGGGCGAGCCGATGGGACTGGCGCGATGCGCGCTCTGCTGGGTGGCAAAGGTGCCGGCCTGGCCGAGATGACCCGCATCGGTCTGCCGGTCCCGCCCGGATTTACCATCACGACGGAGGTGTGCACCTATTACTATCAGCACAAGCGTTCGTATCCCCCGCAACTTACCAAGCAGGTCGATGAGGCCCTTGCGAAGATCGAGAAGTCCGCAGGCAAGGAGTTCGGTGGGGTGGAAAACCCGCTGCTGATCTCGGTTCGGTCGGGTGCCCGTGATTCCATGCCGGGGATGATGGACACGATTCTCAACCTCGGGATGAACGATGCCACCGTAGACGTCGTCGCGGCGAAGACGAGCAACCCAAAGTTTGCCTGGGATAGTTATCGCCGATTTCTCCAGATGTATGGAGACGTTGTCATGGGTGTCCAGCGGCGACCTGAGGAAGACCACGAGCCGTTTGAAAGCGCCATCGAGCACCTCAAGGACGAGCGCTATGGCAACCACCACTTTCCGGACACGCAGCTCAGCACCGATGACCTGAAGGAACTCGTCTCCCGCTTCAAGGCCCTGATTCGCGAGCGAACAGGCAAGGACTTTCCGCAGGATCCCAAAACTCAGTTATGGGGCGCGATCGGCGCGGTTTTTGGCTCCTGGAACAACGATCGCGCGATCGTTTATCGCAGAAAGTACGGGATCCCGCATGAGTGGGGCACGGCCGTCAACGTGCAAACGATGGTCTTTGGCAATATGGGCGAAACCAGCGCCACCGGCGTTGCCTTCACCCGTGACCCGGCCACCGGCGAAAAGGTCTTCTATGGCGAATACCTCATCAATGCGCAAGGTGAGGACGTCGTCGCGGGGGTGCGGACGCCCAAACCCGTTTTACAACTTAGCAAAGAGATGCCCGAGTCATACAAGCAGTTGATGAAAGTGCGTGCGCTTCTCGAGAAGCACTTCCGCGACATGCAGGATCTCGAGTTCACGATCGAGGACAATCGCTTGTACATCCTGCAAACCCGCAATGGCAAGCGGACCGGCTTGGCCGCGATCAAGATCGCCGTAGACATGGTCAAGGAAAGGCTCATCAGCAAGCAGGAGGCTATTTTGCGAATCCCAGCGGACTCACTCAGCCATGTCCTCGCGCCCATCTTCGACAAGGAGAGCGTGAAAAAGGCGACGCAAATTGCCAGCGGGCTGCCCGCCGGACCCGGCGCTGCCAGCGGACGCCTGGTTCTTCGGGCGGAGGAAGCCGTGCTACGCGCCCATCGCGGCGAGCGCGTGCTTCTTGTTCGCATCGAAACCTCTCCCGAAGATCTTCGCGGAATGATCGCCGCCGAGGGCATTCTGACGGCGCGCGGTGGCGTATCCTCACATGCCGCCCTGGTCGCCCGCCAGATGGGTAAGGTCTGTGTCTGTGGGGCCAGCGATTTGCGGATTGATTATTCAAGGAAGACCGTTACGGCCAACGGTCACGTCCTCAGGGAGGGCGACTTCATCTCCATCGACGGCACGGCGGGAACGGTTTTTGCAGGAGAAGTAACCACGGCGCCTTCCGAGATCGTTCAGGTCCTCGTCAGCAAGACTCTCCAGCCGGAGAAGAGCAAGCGCTACGCAGATTACGCCGCGCTGATGAGCTGGGCTGACAAATCCAGAAAACTCGACATCCGAACGAATGCCGATACGCCCGAGCAAGTCGAAAATGCCATCGGGTTCGGAGCCGAGGGAATCGGGCTCTGCCGCACCGAGCATATGTTCTTCGAAGGAGATCGGATCGACGCCATGCGCGAGATGATTCTCGCCAGAGAAACCGAAGACCGGAAGAAGGCACTCGCGAAACTGCTCCCCTACCAGCGCGATGATTTCATCGGAATCTTTCGTGCGCTCGATGGTCTGCCCGCAACTATTCGCCTGCTGGATCCTCCACTCCACGAATTCCTGCCACATGATCACGCTCAGCAGAACGCCCTCGCCGGCAAGTTGGGAATTTCCCAGGACGAAATCTCCAAGCGAGTGCACGAACTTCACGAGTTTAATCCGATGCTCGGCCATCGCGGCTGTCGGTTGGGTATTGTCTATCCGGAAATTTCCGAGATGCAGGCCCGCGCCATCTTTGAGGCGGCCGCCCAGGTCCAATCTGAAGGCGTTAAAGTGCGTCCGGAAGTGATGGTGCCGCTGGTGGGATTCCCGAAGGAGCTGAAGCTCCAGATCGAAATCGTCCATCGGGTGGCCAAGGAGGTCGCCAAGGAGAAGAAGGCGAAGCTCAAGTATCTGGTCGGCACGATGATCGAGGTACCCCGCGCCGCCCTGGCCGCCGACAAGATCGCTGAAGACGCCGAGTTCTTCAGCTTCGGAACAAATGACCTCACCCAAACGACCCTCGGCATGAGTCGGGATGATTCTGGCAGCTTTCTGCCCACCTACCTCGAGCATGAGATCGTGACAACAAATCCATTCGCCTCCATTGATCAGGAGGGCGTTGGCGAGCTCATGAAAATGGCACGAGATCGCGCCCGGAAGACCCGCAAAGACATCAAGCTGGGCATCTGCGGGGAACATGGAGGCGAACCGATTAGCGTGAAATTTTGCCACGCGATCGGTCTGGATTACGTAAGTTGCTCTCCGTTTCGGGTGCCAATCGCCCGCCTTGCGGCCGCCCAGGCGGCTCTGGGCGAAGCGAAGTAGCTGAAGCGGCGCTCGCCCCGCTGCCGGAAAATCGGGTGTCGCGCAATCAGCGCTGCGTTCAGATGTTTC
>DATLIT010000012.1:0-2823 GCA_035539295.1 Terrimicrobiaceae bacterium
CAATAACGAACACCACTGGCGGCAGTTCGGGGGCTTCTTTCGTCATTCGCCACGGAACCTTGGCAACCCATCGCGAAAATCGATCTGCAGCGCAATATTGCAAGTGGCCCATGTCCGTCCGCAGTGGACTTCGATGATCGAGCGGCAGAGTGACAGCGCCATACCCTACCATGGCGCTTGGTGGCGAAGAAGGCGTTGAAAGACGAGCCGGCATGAACACGACATGCATTTCGCTTTCGCCATGGAGATCAAGGAGACAAGGACGTTGTCCGCAACGCGCTGGCAAGAGCGGGCGTGGCCCCTACACAGACGGAATTAGCAGAAGCCGCGAAAGCGGTCTTGCTGACGTCCAATGGAAGCGTGCGGCTCGAAAAAAGCGCTATTGCACCAAGCCACCACCTGAACGCTTTTGTGTAAGAGGGAAATCAGCCGCCGGATGTTAGCGAGCGAGACGGTAAGATGAGCTGAAAAGTTGCGCCTGGCCCGGAATTGTTGGCCGCCGACACCTGTCCGCTGTGTGCCTCGATGATTGTGCGACAAATCGACAATCCCATGCCCATGCCGGAAGGCTTGGTGGTGAAGAAAGCCTTGAAAAGCTTGTTTACGCTCTTCGCCTCTATGCCCGTTCCCGAGTCCCTCACCGCCACGAGCACACGACCGTCTTCGCTCTTCTGCGATCGAATCAACAAAGTGCGCGGCCTGTCGGTGACGGATGCCATGGCCTGGATGGCGTTGATTACAAGGTTGATGATTACCTGTTGCAGCTGGACCCGATCGCCAAGTATCGAAGGCAACTCCGGTGCGAGTTCAAGCCGGAGCGACGCTCCGTGGGTAATCGCCTCTCGCTGTACCAAGCGACTCCCTTCACGGATTACATCGTTGATATCCAACGGCACCTTCTCCGCGTCGGTCTTTTTAGAAAGTGCGCGAATTCTATGGATGACCTCGCTCGCGCGCCGAGCATCACTGATCATATCTTCAACTGAGCGCCGCGCTTCATCCAGGGCTGGCGGTGCCTTATCCAGCCAACGCAGGCAAGCCGCACCATTGGTAACAATGCCCGTAAGCGGCTGATTCACTTCATGGGTGATCCAGGCCGTCAATTCTCCGAGGGTGGCCATGCGAGTGACGTGAGCAAGCGCAGCCTGCGCCTCTTGCACTGCCTCTTCGGCCCGCTTGGCCGCGGTGACATCCATCACGGCTCCAACGAAGGCACGTTCTCCCGCTTCGGCTCTCAGGGGATGCGCGACAACATGGAGATACTTCACCGAACCATCAGGCATCAGCAACCTATGCTCCAGATCGTAGTCTTTTCCATCGCGAGGTTCGCCTTCGATGAATTGTCGGACGCGTTCGACGTCTTCCGGATGAGTTCGGTCAATGACCGTCTCGATTGTGGGGCTGGTCCCTCGATCGAACCCAAATATCTGAAACGTTTCGTCTGACCAGATGAATCCGCTGGCCGGGTTCCAACCAAAGCTACCAGTGTGGCTAAGGCGTTGCGCTTCCGCCAGATATGCTTCTTTTGACGCGACCTGGGTGGCCGCTTCCTTGCGGTGGCGAACGACCATCAGCACGATCAGAAGGATGGCGAGCAGGATGCCGCCGGCCATGGTCACGGCCGCTAAAATGAACTGCCAAGTAGAATACTCGTTGATCCATTCGCGAAGCTCCGCGAGGTCGGCGTAGTTCGCCATCGCCAGGGCATCAATCTCGCGGTTGAGCGCCTCCCGCGTGCTGCGATTGGCTTCGTTGTCGCCCCACTCGCGCGC
Organism: Terrimicrobiaceae bacterium; assembly: GCA_035539295.1. Lineage (GTDB taxonomy): Bacteria > Verrucomicrobiota > Verrucomicrobiia > Chthoniobacterales > Terrimicrobiaceae > DASTFP01. The sequence goes on from DATLIT010000012.1 coordinate 1,773, forward strand.
CGCTACCTGCCCCACCTCGTTTCCAAGCCGGACAAGCTCTGTCCTGAACCGGATGAACTCCTGGGCGCGCGCCTGGGCACGAACGAAGTCTTCGCGGTCTTCTGGCGCAACGTGCTCCTTCCAGGCTGCCATGTTGGCGTCAAGCTCCGCCAGAAACTTCATGACGCCAGCGCCATAGTCGGCACGGTCGGTAGCTTTTGACGACATATAGATGCCGCGCGAGTCCATCACGACGGCGTAGACCAGACTGTTCGCGCGCTCCGCAAAGATGGCGCGGTTTGCGCCTGCTTCCAGCGCGCGGACCTCTTTATTAGTGTTGTAGACGGCATGGACCCCGATCACCCCGACGAGCAGCGCGACCACGCCCAGTGCCGCGCCTACAGCAGAAACGCCGCCTAGAATAGGGATGTGGCGGAGCTTTTGTTCGAACGCTTCACGTAAATTCGCAGTGCTGGCGCTGATGGCACGCAAGATTAGGCTCCAGATTGAGCTGCATGCGGAGCTGAGAGGACCGTTCTCCACGTCACTATGTGTGACGGTCTGCGCTGGCCAGTCGCGTTAGCCGAGATGGGCAAGCGATCTCGTCATCGGTCGCGAGATGAAATTTTGTCGTTAATTTGGAGCAGGCTCCCGGACAAGGGCGAAGTTGGTGAGGATTCGATCCGACAGCATTTAGGCGCAAGACCGAGCTGATAACAGCAATAAGGACTAAGTCCTTTTCGGCATGCCCCCAACCCGGATTGCCACCCCATGCGCCTTAGTCACGCGAGATTGAGGAGTGCATCCTTGCGGCAATGCAGGCGTGATCGAACGCGGTGCGTAGGAGGGCAGGTTGAGCTCGACGATCTTACAAATTAGATGCGGTATCACGATCTGCAAAACCAATCCCACGAACGTCGTGCCTGGATGCCGCCGTGAGCAGGTCACCCGGTAGTTTGATCAACCGCCATTTCGATGCAGCATTGGCGCGCGTGCGCAGAAACTCGATTCACTAGGCAATAGGCAATCGACCCAAGGCGCCACTGCGCGCTTGGGGGATATTGCGTTATTG
>DATLIT010000013.1:0-4971 GCA_035539295.1 Terrimicrobiaceae bacterium
GGCCTTCGCCGGAATCGGAGACGCGGCCCGAGAAGTTTGAGAGCGTCGGATTTTCAGCAAAGGCGTTCGCCACCAAATCCAAGAGCCATGAACTGACGACGCTGCCGCGGCGCCAGACTTCGGCGACGTCCGCCAGGTTGATGTCATACACGTAGTCATCTCCGATCGGCGCAGTCTCCGCGTCGGCTTGACCTTTTTTCAGACTCGCATTGGCGCTGGAGAGAATGTCAAAACCTTCGCCGAACGCCGCCATAAGCCCATATTCAATTCCGTTGTGGACCATCTTGACGAAGTGACCGGCCCCTGAAGGCCCGCAATGCAGGTAGCCCTCTTCAGCGGTGCCCCCGAGTTTATCGCGTCCGGGCGTGCGCTCCAGATTGCCACGTCCTGGAGCGAGCGCCTTGAAAATTGGGTCGAGGCGATCGACCGCTTCCTTGTCACCGCCGATCATCATGCAGTAGCCTCGCTCGAGTCCCCAGACGCCGCCGCTCGTTCCGACGTCCAGATAGTGGATGCCCGATTTCTTCAAATGGGCGCTGCGTCGGCGGTCGTCGCGAAAGTAAGAGTTGCCCCCATCGATAATCGTGTCGCCCGATTGGAGATGAGTCGCGAGTTCATCGACGACCTTGTCGGTGATGGCAGCTGGGACCATGATCCAGGCGTTTCTGGGAGCGCTGAGTTTCGAGGCAAAGTCTGCCAGGGAGTTGGCACCGACTGCGCCTTCGCCCGCGAGTTGCTTCACCGCTTCTGGGTGCGCATCGAATACGACGCATTGGTGACCATGTTTCATGAGACGCCGGACCATGTTGGCGCCCATCCTGCCGAGACCGATCATTCCTAGTTGCATGAAGAGTGGGGTTGCAACAGGGGAGTGTGATGGCGGCGCACTTCGGGAGCAACAAGATTTAAGGGGAGATTTTCAACGTCTTTCGAGGCGCGCAATCTGCTCTGCTTGCTCGAAGGCTTCCGCCTGCCGACGCTGTCGAAACTTGAGCACGCCAAGAACTGCGGCGCCGAGCGCAAGAATTATGAGCAGCGTCCGGCCGAACATCTGCTTCTTCTCCGGCGGACTGGTCATCATGAAGGTTGGGGAGCCATCTGACCGCCGACCTTGTTCGTCGATGGAGACGATGCGCAGGAACCAGATCTGGCCGGGCACAAGCTTCTCGAAGCGCGCGCCAACCAGGCCGTCCTGTTCGAAAAATTGAACATTGTTAAGGTCTCTCCAGACCGTTTTCGGCGGACCGGCGTTCGTCAGTTCCAGGTGCCGCTGCTGGACAACCCAGGCGACGGGGTCGGGGTTGGGCCTCTCCCAGGCGAACTCAAAAACGCGGCTGCCTGCTTTCAGGATCCGCAGGTTTTTAACCGCCGGAGCCGTCCCGGATGGAGGCTGAGCTTCGCTCGCCGCGGCCGTTGGCTGCATCGCCGGCCTGAGCGCTTCGGTGGGAATCTTTTTGGCTCCACCAATTTGCATAAGGGTGTTGCTGAGAACTGGGATCGTGACCGGCTTCGCACCGCTTGAGCCAATCGTAATCTCAGATCGATAACTCCCTGGAGAGGAGACTTCGAAAGCAACTTCGAAGACCCGGGTTTCTCCGGGTTGAAGCACCGCGGAGCTGGGATCGGGAACAAGCAACACCTCGAGGGGAATCTTTGCTTGCAATCGGGCGGCGCTCCCCCCCTCGTTCTTGACGCGAATGAATCCCCGATAGCGCTTCCGAGCTTCGATCTCACCGAAGTCCAGACCTTCGCGCGGTTCAATGTGCAGGCTTGGTGGCAGTGCAAAAATGCGCACGGGTACGCTCTGTTTGAACCCCTCGCTTTCCAAGGTGACCGCGGTCTCAACGGCGTCCAGAAAGCCTGGCTTTGTTTGGAGAGCGATCCGCTGCTCTTCTCCGGCGGGTATGGTGACCGGGTCTGGCGTGACGAGTTCCGCAGGCACCATGAGTCGCAACGTCCGATCACGCGTCGTCCGGTTTCGTATGGCCACTTCAGCAGACCGCAAAGTTCCACCACCCTTGCTCGTGAGCTCGATCTCCCGTGCAGGGTTCAGTTCAAAGGGAGAGATGGCCTCCGCGGTCAGATCGATCGCCACGCGGGCGTCGTGCGAGAAAACGAGCTTTCCCGAGTACTCCTCCGGTTCGCTGGGTGCACAGGCAAGTCGCACGGTGCTTTCCTGCTTGCGGCCGAGTCGGTATTCTTTTGAACCAAGGATTCTCCACGGGGGAGGAACCTCCATCTGCCCTTCCAGTTGGCCTCCTCCGCTATTTCGCAGGATGATCTCCTCTTCACGCGTCCTTCCGACCTCCATAGTGCCGAAGTCCACGGACTTGACGACCGAGAGCGTGGGCGATTCTTCGCAGATACTGATGGTGATTGGAGCTGCCGCGGATACTGGGCTGTCAATCGCTTGTACGGCGAAGGTGAAGGAATCGCTTCCTTCGCTCGTCTCATCATGGAAGTAGCTCACTTCCGCTGATTTCGGTCCTGTCACGCGGATCTCACCAAGACGTCCCTTCGAAGGAAGCGAGCGGATGAGGAATTTGAGCTGACTTGGGGCCCGGCCTTGCGCGCTCAAAGGCACCTCGATATTCTCTCCGCGAAAGATGGAGAGGGTTTGCGGCTGGGCCATCGGCGGGGGCACGAGGGGCGGATCCTTCGGTTCAGCCTGGAGGGGAGTGCTCGCGAAGAGGGTAAGCAGGACCAAGTATCGGCGAGGCCTCATGGAAATCTCGTTGCGAAAAATCATCTCAGCGATTAAGCGGATGTCCACTCGGGAAATAGAATGACCACTGTTCTTCCTTTGCGCGGACTCAAGCTTGGCGTCCGCGTGATGCTGTTTGTGTCGGCGATCGGATTATTTCTGTGCGGCGCTCTCGCTCAACCGATCCCTTTGTTTGGTCCTCCAAAAAAACAGCAGAAGCGCGCTGCGGAGCTCATTCGCAAGCAGGAGCCACCGATGGTGATTCCGCGAGTCCTCGAGCGGGCGACGCCGGACAACGTCTCGATATATATCTCGCTGGGCAAACAACGCGCTTACTTTCGGGTTTACGAGGAGATCGCTGTTGATTCTCCAATCTCCTCCGGCAAACGAGCGGGAATGACACCTCCAGGCAACTACACGATCTTGGAAAAGGATGCCGATCATCGGTCCAACATCTACGGAGACTTCGTCAACCCCCGGACTGGCAGGGTGGTGCGCGCAGGCATCAGCACGCGCATCGACTCCGCACCCAGCGGAACTGTTTACCGCGGCGCGCCGATGCGTTGGTTTATGCGGCTTACCCCCGGTGGAGTGGGCATGCACACCGGCATCTTACCAGGCTATCCCGCCTCCCACGGTTGCATTCGCCTGCCCGAGGAGATCGCCAGGCTCTTTTACGACCGCGTCAGAATCGGAACCCCGGTGACAGTCGGCGATTGATCGCAAACTCGGTATGGACACCGGCTCACAATTTCCCGGGCACGTTGCTGCAAGCGCAAGCACGCTTTCCTTGCTTTGACGGAATAAACGATTTTCTTTATCGTCGTTCATGCAGTTGTCGATGCGAACCGACTATGCGCTTCGAGCGCTTTTTACCTTGGTCGAGAACCACGGCGGACCTCCGATTCCGATCATAGAGCTTGCGAAACGCAATGATATCCCCAAGCGTTTCCTCGAGCACATCATGCTGGACCTGAAGGAACGCGGGTGGGTTGATAGCGTTGCTGGGAAACGTGGTGGCTATCGCCTGGCAAAAAGTCCCGGAAAGATCACGATGGGCGAGGTCGTCCGGCACTTCGACGGTTACCTTGCGCCGATCGCGTGTGTTTCGGTCAGCGACTACAAGCGTTGTTCCCAGGAGCCCGTCTGCCGGTTTCGCCGGGTATTGCTGCAAGCACGCAACACGGTGGCGCTGTTGATGGATCGCTCCAGTCTCGCCGATGTGATGCGTGGCAATCCGGTTACCAACGCGGAAGTCGCGGCCATCCAAGGTATTCACGGAGAGGGTATCTAGAGCACAAGAAGCCGATCCTTGCTCTCCTCTTCCAAGCGGGCAAGATGGATCAATGAAAGCCATCCTCTGCGTAGCAATCTTGTCGGTGACGTTGCAGTTCGCGTCGGCCGCGGAGAGCTTGCGGGTCGGGCTTTTCCCTAACGTCACGCATGCGCACGCGTTGGTGGCAAAGAGTTTTAGCAGAGAGGGGCGGGGCTGGTTCGAGGAACGTGTGGGCCTGCCGGTTGAATGGTTCGTCTTCAACGCCGGGCCCTCGGCAATGGAGGCGATTTTTGCCCGCTCGATCGATTTCACCTACGTGGGGCCGAGCCCCGCGGTCAACGCCTATGCCCGGGCCAATGGCCGCGACATCAGGATCGTGGCAGGTGCCATGCGAGGCGGCGAGGCGCTCGTCGTCCGCGGAGACACCATCACGAAGGTCGAGGACTTTCGTGGCAAGACGATTGCCACCCCGCAATTGGGCAACACCCAGGATGTCGAGTGCAGAGCCTGGCTGATCAACAATGGGATCCGCGTCACCCTGGTCGGCGGCGACGCGCGCGTCCTCCCGACGGCCAATCCAGACATTCTCTTGCTCTTTCAACAAGGAAAATTGGATGCCGCTTGGACGGTTGAGCCGTGGGTGAGCAGGCTCCTAAGTGAAGCTGGCGGACGCATCTTTCTCGAGCCGGAAAGCACCGTGACAACGGTACTGGCGGCGCGCGAAGACTTCCTGACCAAGAATCCCGAGGTGGCTCGCAAGTTCGTGGCGGCTCATCAGGAGCTCACCCGCTGGATTCGCGACCACCCCGAGGAGGCGCAACGCCGTGTCCGTGATGAACTCTCCGCCCTCACGCGTAAGGAAATTTCGCTCGCCCTGGTGCAGCAGGCTTGGACGCGCCTGCGCTTCGACGACACGATCTCAGTCGAGCCGTTTCAATCTTTCGTGGAGCAGGCGCGCTTGGTCGGTTTCCTCCGCGCGAAGATCGATCTC
>DATLIT010000014.1:0-6122 GCA_035539295.1 Terrimicrobiaceae bacterium
GAGGATTGACCGCAAGTTTCAAGAATGCAGCCACGTCCTTGATGTGCGCCTGCTCAAAGAAGCGCAGGCCGCTGGTGATTGTGAATGGGATTCCTCGGCGGGTGAATTCCAGCTGAACCTCCATCGAGTGATAGTGGGCACGATAAAGCACGGCAATCTCGTAGAGCCCGACACCTTCTTCGTGCAACTCGAGCACTCGCTGGGCAACAAACGCCGCCTGTTGTGAGTTCGTCGCAAGTGACACCACGGCCGGACGCAGCGCATGGGAGCGGCGCGCCGCGACAAGCGTCTTGCTAAATTGCTGCTCGTTCCCACGAATGGCCGCATTGGCGACTTCGAGAACCTCGGGAACGCTGCGATAGTTCGTCTCAATCTTGAAAGTCTGGGTCTTCGGATGCTTTTCGGGAAATTTGAGGATGTTCTCAAAGTCTGCGCCACGCCACGAGTAGATGCTCTGAGCGTCATCGCCTACCACCATGATGTTGCCGTGGCGACTGGCAATGAGCTCGACGAGTTCGGCTTGGAGGTGATTGGTGTCCTGATATTCATCCACAAGGACATGCTCAAACTTCTCCTGGTAGAGCGCGGCGACATCATCCGCTGTGCGGAAAAGTTCCAAAGTCTTTGACAGAAGATCGTCAAAGTCCATGGCATTCGCCTCCTTTTTGCGGACTTCATAGATGCTCTGGGCATGGGCGATCTCTTCGGCAAGCGGGAGAAAGTATTGGTAGTTGCTCGTAAGCACCTGGACAATCGAAGAGCCCGTGTTCACTCCATAGCTGAAAATATCAGCCAAGACCTCCGGCTTTGGAAATCGACGGTCAGTTGTTCGCAGTCCCTCTTGAGCAAGAATGCTTGCGATCAATTCATTCTGATCCTCGCGATCCATGATCGTGAAGCCTTGCCGAAACCCTAAGTGCTGAGCGTGCCGTCGCAGAATGCGGTTGCCGATAGAGTGGAACGTTCCTCCCCAGATTCCTGCGGCGCCCTGCGGCAGCAGCGACGCGACGCGATCGAGCATCTCTCGAGCCGCCTTGTTCGTGAATGTCAGGAGCAGGATGCTGCCGGCAGACACACCTTGTTCCAGGAGCCAGGCTACCCGGTAAGTTAAGGTCCGTGTCTTGCCACTGCCGGCGCCGGCGATAACCAAGGCGGCCCCGGGTGCTGACGTTACAGCCGCGAGCTGCTGCGCGTTGAGCTCAGCTGCGTAGTCGATACCGGTGGAAACTCCGCCGGATAGATCAAGCGTGTAACGTCTCGCCACCTATTCGTCGCCATCTGCCCTGCTGGTGGCACTGACGCGGAGGGAAGCCATATGCGTATTGTCGATTCCTAGCCCATAAGCTAAGAGCAACGCGGACTCTTGCCAGACTCGAGCTTTATTGCTTCCCAGAACCACGGCGATCATGTCTTTCCCGCCCCATGAACCGCTCGATACCAGGCAATGGCCAGCGGCGTCCGTATAGCCGGTCTTCATCCCGTTGCAAAATGAATACGTTCTTAGGACACGATTAGTATTCTGCAAAGGAATCGTCTTCCCCGTCGCATAACGAAACATGCAGTGCTTCGTCCTCATAATCTCGCGCAAGAGTGGATTGAAATAGGCTGCTCGGGCAACGCGCGCCATATCACGGGCGGTGGAATACTGATCATCGGCCGGAAGTCCGTTAGGATTGACAAAATGCGAGGACTCGCCGCCCATTCGCGCCATCCTGGCATTCATCTTTGCCGCGAAATCTTCGATGCTTCCGGCATTGTCTCGCGCCAGGGCCCTGGCCACGTCGTTAGGACTCTTGACAAGAAGCGCCGTGAGAAGTTGCTGACGCGTGTAGCGCTCACCCGTCTTGACATAGAGTTTCGTCGGTGCCGCCATCATGTCGGTCTGCTCGATGACCACAGGAGCGGAAAGATCTCCGGACTCCGCGATGATCAGGGCCGTGAGAAGCTTCTGCGTGCTAGCAACAGCCCGCCGCACGTTTTCGTTTTTCCTGTAAATGACCCTTCCGGTATTCGCGTCAAAAAGAACCGCAGATTCGGCCGTGATGATTGGTTCCTGCGCTGGAAGCGCCAGAGGAACCACGAGCAGTCCGAAAAGCAAAACTGCCGGCAGGATCTTCATCGCGCGGGACAATAACCGCAATTCGTTCAGGAATTAAGAACTTTTTTTCGTAAGCGAATCGTGATGCGCTTGAGCTTGGCGTCATCCGGCGGACTCCACGTCATGACATCGGGATCATCCTTGAAGACGTTATGCACCACGAAACGATCGTAGGAGTTGAGCGGCTCCGTCTGCAGCGGGCGGCCGGTGCTCTTCACAGCTTCGGCGAGGTGGCGCACTTTGGCCACAAGGGCGTCATCACGCATCGCGCGATGATGATCGACATCCACGACCACGCGGGCCGCCTTCGGGTCACTGGCTTGGAGAATGCGGTTCAGCAAGAACTGCAAATCATCGAGTGTCTGCTCGCGTCTCCCAATGAGCCTCTCCGCCTCGTGCGTGAAAATCTGCAGGACCTTGTGCCCACCGCGCTCCTGCTCTTCGATCTCGAACACAAATCCAAGGTATCCGAGCATGGTATCGAGAATCTCGCGTGGGGAAAGCCTACCGCTCATGAAGCTGCTCGTTTCTTCCTCTTCTTTCCAGCAACAACCGCTTCTCTCTTTGCAACGACGCTCTTTTTCTCCAGCGTCGGCAGCGGCTTATTCCGTGTCAGGTAAAGTTGGACGATAGAGAAAAGATTTTGTGTTGTCCAATAAAGCGCAAGTCCGCTCGCATAGTTGTAGCAGAAGACGAGAAAAATCACCGGCATGAAATAGAAGATGCGCTGCTGCATGGCATCGCCACTTTTTGGCGTAATCACCAACTGCCAAATCATTGTGCCCGCCATGACAATCGGAAGGACGTTTATGGGAAAGCCCCATAGCTTGAAGACGGTGTCCGGTTGGGAAAGATCCTGAACCCAAAGAAATGAGCTGTTGCGCAGCTCGATGGCGCTGCCGAGCATTGCGTAAAAGCCAAAAAAGATCGGAATCTGAATGAGCAGGGGCACGCAGCCGCTAAAGGGATTAACTCCATATTCCTTATAGAGCTTCATCACCTCCTCGTTCATTTTTTGCGGATCGTCCTTGTACTTCTCTCGAAGCTCGGTCATTTTCGGCGACAAAAGCGACATCTTCCGCATTTGGTTGGTCGCCTTGTTCTGAATCGGCCAAAGCAGCGATTTGATAATGATGGTCAGAATGATGATCGCGGCGGCATAGCTATTGAAGACCGCATTGAGGCTGTTCATCGCCCAAAGGAGGAACTCACTGACGAACCCAAACATTCCGAAGTTCATGACGGCGTCTTGGCCGCCGCCCAGTTTGCGAAGCTGGGCGAGGTCCTTGGGTCCCGCATAGATCTGGAAGGACTCGACGAGGCTCTGTCCCGGCGCCAACCTGAACGCCGGCATGCCAACACCCCCTTGGATGCCGTAAACGCGAGCGTCGTCGAGCTTGCGAGTGTCGTATCGCGTCGCCCAAGCTGAGATCCCCTTGGTCTTTTCCGTGGTGACGATCGTGCAGAAATACTGGCTGGCGACGCCGGCCCAGGTCACGTCCTTCTTGGATTCAAGATACAGGCTACGCGCATCACGAATCGGAATGCCGAGAAGCGGGATGGAGCTTGGAACAAACCAGTTCACGTCAATGGTCGCGAACTTGCCCTCGTGCATCCAATCGAACTTCGTGTAAATGGGGAGATCGTTGTGGTGAATTGGGGCTGCCCCACCCGCGAATACGAAGTAGCCCTTCCTCTCCACGTCTGCCGGGCCTGCATTCCGGAATGTTAGGTCCATTCGAACGACGTAGTTTCCATCCTTGGCACCGCTCTCGGGCAGGATAAAACGCTTCGTGATCTCCAGACCATCGGCGTCCTTCCGGGTAAAAATGGCTTCTCCCTTACCTTGGTCAGTCTCCATGGCAAAGCCACCCCACGCTTCGCCAGGATTTTCCCCAATGGCGCCGATAGGCATGGCACGGTTGCCGTTTAGAAAAACCGCTTGCTGGTTTTCACCTAAGTGCAGGAGGAGGACAGCGCGCTCAATCCCACCCTTGTCATCGCTAAAGACGTATTCAGCGGTCTTGCTAAAAAGACTTTGATTTCGGGCCGCGATAGCCGGCTCCTCACGCGCGGGCGCAGGCGTAGCAACCGGGCCCTGCGTTGGAGAGGCCTGCGACGGGGTGGGCGTTGCCGCAGTTGTTTCCGGCGCAGCCACGTGCGGCTTCAGGCTGTAGTTCTTGACATAATACCACTGCCACAGCACGAGACCGAGAACCGAAAGAATGATGGCGATCCAGGCTTTGCGGTCCATGTTTACTTTTTAGAGGGGTTCAAGGCGGCCGGGACAGGATCGTATCCACTGCCGCCCCAAGGATGGCACCGGGCAATACGCTTTAGCCCGAGCCATAATCCTCGGGCTGCGCGATGCCGCTGAATAGCCTCCAAGCAGTAGAGTGAACAACTTGGTTCGAATCGGCAACCCCCTCCGCCAGAGAGCACGTGGAGCAATGGAGAAATAGTCCATCGATACACGCGAATCAGCAGAATCAAGAAGGTGCTCATAGGAGCAAGAACCAACACCAATTTGGCACCCCAGCCTTGCAGGACGAGCAGTCTCGCAAGGTCCACAAACATCCATACCATGAGGCAATACAATCTTTCACCTGGTTTTGGAGGGGCCAAGATCGGCATCGCCCAGCGAGCCGAGGACCAGCTATCCGCCAGGTCATCAGAAGATCGCCCAAAGTTTGTTCGAACAAATTTTGCGAACGTCTTGCCGACTGACTTCGCTTCGCCCGTTTAAAGATTTGTTTTGGCGTCTGCACTCTCGATTTCCAGGTTCTCAGCTCACGCGGCAAGCGAAGGAACAACATCCATTTTTCTGACATCGTCCGTCCTGGGCCGTTCAGCAAGAGCCGGACAAAATAGAAAGCCGCCTCGCGAGAAGCAACCATTCCTCTCGCAATTCCTGAAAACTGGCGTTGGTGGCCATTGGTTTGGCGGCGACGACCACCAGAAGTCCAGATTCGACCCACGGTCGATGCAAGCGGCAAATTTCACGCAACCTGCGTCGAATCCGATTGCGTGTCACCGCCTCGCCCAGACGCCGGGAAGTTATCAGACCAAAGCGTGTTTCGCCACCTGCGGGATCGCGCGCTACACTCAAACGCAACAAACGACCTTGCGCAGAGTGCCCTTGCGACCGCACCAGCGCAAATTCGCGACTCAGGCTGATGCGAACCGCCCGCGGAAATCCGAGCCTCTCAGGCTTCGGTGTGCCGGGCGTAGGGGATCTCGACACCCTTGGGCAGCAGGCGTTTGCGACCGCGTTGGCGGCGGCGGCTCAAAATCGCGCGGCCACCCTTCGTTTTCATTCGAGCGCGAAAACCGAACTGGCGCTTGCGCGTGCGCTTGCTTGGCTGGTAGGTGCGTTTCATAAAATCAGAAAAATCAAGCCCGGTAGAATACCCCACCAGCCTCGACAGTCAATTACGGAAATCCCTATCGAACCCCAGACGCAGTTGGTGCAGAAAGGCCCTCCAGGGGGAAATCTCCCCACACTCAAGCCTTAGCGCCGGAGAACCTCGACGCCGCGACAAAGTTCGACAAAGTCCGGCCAGCCGAGCTCCAGGTAAGGATCGGTCTCCTTGACCGCGCGCAGAGTAAGATCGGCAATCTTTTCCTCGGCGCGCTTGATGTGGCGGCTGACCTTGCTCTCGTGCCACTTCCAGAGGCTGGCGATCTCCCGCTGCGTCACCCCGTGCATATGCACAAGCTGGAGCAACACCAGCTCCTCGACGTCGCAAGCTGCGAAGGCCTGACGCAAGGCGGGCCCTAGAATCTCAATAATGGAGGAATCGGGATGCGATGTGGCCCCCTTCGCCGGGGCGGATCTTTCGGCATCGATGGTCAGCGAATGAATCGCCCGAGTATGCTGCGCCTCCCGACGCTTCAGCGAAATCCAACGGTTCACGCAAATCGCGGTTAACCAAGATTTCAGCGCCGATCGGCCATTAAACACATGAAACAACGGGCGGGGACCAACCAGACAGTCACCCCAGAGTTGGGCGAGAATCTCGTC
>DATLIT010000015.1:0-6780 GCA_035539295.1 Terrimicrobiaceae bacterium
CGATCATCGAACGGCTCCAATCTACTCCCGCCAACGCGTGAAACAAGAAGGAAACGTTCCCGCAGGCGCGCAAAATTCAAGGGACAGATGGACCAGTTTTCAAGGGCTCAATTTCGGGGCTTCTTGCAGAAATCTTTGCCAATCTCTCAGCAGGACCAGACGTCGCGGACCTCTTCTTGATATGCGGCGCAGAAGTCGCGAGAGCGCTTTTTAGCGTTGAAAGTAATCACCGCATTGGCAAGGCTGCGCCGGTGCTCGAGCTTCGCAACGTCTCCCTTTCTATCGAACATGACGGCGAATCGAGGGCGCTGATCGCGGATGTCACCACAACATTCCCGCGGAGTCATTTCGCGGCGATTCTGGGGCCTTCCGGATGTGGAAAGAGCACCCTGCTCAAGGTCATCACCGGCATTGCGCATGGCACGGAGGAGGGCCACATCTACTGGGATGGACGTGATCTCATTCAACACGATTTCTCGCCGTCGGAGATCGGTTATGTGCCTCAATTCAGCATCGCACACGAGGATCTCACCGTGCGGGAATGCGTCTCGTATTCGATAAAGCTGCGAGTTCGCGGCATGGGCGGAGAAGCTCTCGAAGAAGCGATCGCGCGGATTTTGGAAGAGGTGAACATGACCGAGTTTGCCGACCGGCTGGTGCGCGTCCTTTCAGGTGGCCAAAAGCGCCGCCTGGCGCTGGCCATGGAACTCGCGAGCAAGCCGGCCATGCTCCTCTGCGATGAAGTCACGAGCGGGTTGGATCCCCAGTCCGAGGATGAGATCGTCAACCTGCTGCGGGGTCTGTCGCGCTCCGAGGGGCGGACGGTTCTTTCGGTGACCCACAGTCTAAACCATTTGGGGTTCTACGACTCTGTGCTGGTGCTCTTCAGGGGCATCGTTGCCTACCACGGTCCGCCGGAGTTTCTTGCCCACTACTTTCATTGCGAAGACCCCCATGACCTTTACAGTCAGCTTACCAGGCGCGACGCAGCTGAGTGGGCAGACTCCTGGAAAAAACATCGCCATCCTTTCGAAGAGGCAATGGCAGGACAAGTTCCCGTGAGTCTCGAGGAACTGAGTTACGAGAGCCCTCCTGGCGAACAGGAAACCGGAATCGAAGCACCGCCGGAGCCCGAGCGTGCGGCGCCATTGCCCCAACCTGGCCTCCTTAGCCAATTCCTCACTCTGACGAAACGGAGATTTCTGATCTTCTGGCGCAACAAAGCTCAATTCTACCTTCAGCTCGGGCTGATTTTCGGTTTCCCAGTATTGGTTGCGATCTTCGCACTGGAGGGTTTGCCGGCCGTCCAGAACCTGTCCATGGGGATGAAGCTCAACGTGGTCCAGGAACTTCGCGAGAACATGGAATTCCTGGTCCAAGCCAGCAAGATCGGAAGCTTGGTTTCAGGCATCGTCATGTTTCAAGTTGTTCTCCTCACCCTCATGGGAGCGAATAATTCAGGGCGCGAGATCGCTGTAGAGCGCTTGGTCTTCGAAAAGGAAAAACTCTCGGGTCTACGGCCATCGAGCTACATTGCGAGCAAGGCGGTGTTTCTCCTGGTGCTGGTGGTAGCCCAGTCGCTCTGGATGGGACTTTTTGTTCACTTTGTTTGTGCATTTCCAGGTGAGTTATTCGAACAACTGCTCTTCCTTTTTCTCGTAAACGCCGCCATGACCTCGGTCTGCCTGGCGATTTCCAGCATCATGGATTCGGCCGAACAGGCATCGCTGGTATCAATTTATCTCGTCGGATTTCAGTTGCCGCTGTCGGGTGCCGTGCTCGCGCTGCCCGATTGGATCGATGCGATCACCCGGCCATTCATAGCCGCGTACTGGAGTTGGTCCGGCGTCTTGCAGACGCTACGAGGCGAACGCTACTACGACATTGTGCAAACCGTCATCCAGACGGAACTTTCGCCGGCGATTCTCTGCCTCTGGGTGCTCGGATCCCACATTATTATAGGGCTCTTTGCCACCTGGCTCGGTTGCAACCGCAGCCGCTTGAATTGATTTTTTCACGTGAAAAGGCGTTGACAATGCACGCCCATTGCAGTTCCTTTGCCCATCGTTCGATTCGGCGGGCACGTCCGGTGTCGCACTTTTCATCGAATCTGATAGTTTCCATTCTCAACTAACCCTTTGCCAGTTAGGGAGCCCTGCAGGGCCACCTTATGCAGGCACTTTGGATTTGTCATAATTACATACCCTCATGGCCGGCCACAGCAAATGGTCGAAAGTCAAGCGTTTCAAGGGGGCCTTGGACGCCAAGCGAGGCAGGCTCTTCTCGAAACTCTCCAAGGAGATTACCGTCGCCGCGAAGCTCGGCGGAGGCCAGCCTGCGAGCAATCCTCGGCTGCGCGCTGCGATTCAGGCTGCCCGGGCACAAAGCATGCCCAATGAAAATGTTGACCGGGCCATCAAGAGGGGAATGGGAGAGCTTGGTTCGCAGCCGGTGGAGGAAATCGTCTACGAGGGCTATGCCCCGGGAGGCGCTGCTTTGATGGTTGAAGCGGCCACAGATAATAAGAACCGAACCGCTGCAGACATCCGCTCCATCTTCGCCAAGAATCACGGCAACCTCGGCGGGCCGGGAAGCGTATCGTTTTTGTTTCATCGCAAAGGTCAAATCACTGTTCCGCTCTCTCTAACGGGAGAGACCCGTTTGTTCGAAATCGCCGCAGATGCAGGCGCAGAAGACCTCACGAGTGACGAGGAACACCACATTATCACGACTCCGCCCGATCAACTCTACGCCGTTTCAGAGGCCTTGAAAAAGGCCTCCATCGAACCCGATTCCCAGAAACTCACCTATGTTGCCGAATCTTCCGTAGCCATCGAGGACCCTAAAACCGCCGTCCAGGTTCTGAGACTCTGCGACGCCCTCGACGATTGCGACGATGTCCTTAGCGTTCATGCGAACTTCGATATCGCAGAACACATCCTCGTTGAGGTCCAGGAAGAACTTTAATTACCATGACTGAAGAAAATACGAATCTCGAAGCGGTCGAAACTCGGCCGACCAGTAAGCGCCGCTCCCGCAAAAGCGCTGCGCCGCGCACGACCCCGAAACGGGCCGCGCGCAAGCCGAAAGTCTCCGAGAATGGTACCACCCCTCCGACTGAGGAAGTCGCAGCGCCGGTGGATACAACGCCAACTGCTGATACAACGCCAGTTGCTGATACAACGCCAACTGTCGAGGTGCCTGCGCCCGTTGCGAGTGACCCTCCGGCGGCCGAAACGGCTCCACCGACTGGTGCGCCACCCCAGCCGCCGCCGGCTCCGCCGACCTATGCTGAAGGAGTTGTAGAGGTCTCCGGCAAGGGGTTTGGCTTCCTTCGGGAACCCCGGCGAAACTTCTCGCAGTCCAACAACGATGTCTTTGTCACTCCCGAGGTGGTGCGCAAGCACGCCCTGCGTGATGGCATGTGGATCAAGGGGGAGACCAGGCGTGGGAGTCGCGGGCCGCAACTCTTCAAGCTGGTCGAAATCGAGGGGCGCGATCCGGAGAGTTTTCAGAATCTGCCCGTCTTTGAAGAGCTGACGACCATTAGTCCAAACAAGAGGATTCGTCTTGAGACGACCACCGATCGCTATACCACGCGGGTGATGGACCTGATGACGCCGATCGGTAAAGGACAGCGCGGCTTGATCGTCGCGCCGCCGCGAACCGGGAAGACAACTCTTCTGCAGCACATCGCCGACGCGGTAGTCAAAAATCACCAGGAAATGAAGCTCATCATCCTGCTGGTTGATGAGAGGCCGGAGGAGGTCACCGAAATTCGGCGAGCGGTGCCTAGCGCGGAGCTGATGGCCAGTTCCAACGATTCGGACATCAAGACCCACACTCGCATCGCGCAACTGGCCGCCGAACGCGCCAAGCGGCTGGTCGAAATGGGACAGGATGTGTTCATGCTGATGGATTCGCTCACCCGGATCGGCCGGGCCTTCAACAATGCCCAGGGCGGCGGCGGCCGCACAATGTCTGGCGGCGTGGACTCGCGCGCGCTCGAGATCCCGCGCAAGATTTTCGCTGCCGCTCGCAACACCGAGGAGGCCGGCTCGTTAACGATCATGGCCACGGCTCTGATCGAGACCAACAGCAGGATGGACGAGTTGATCTTCCAAGAGTTCAAGGGAACGGGAAACATGGAGCTGGTTCTCGACCGGAAAATCAGTGATCAGCGCATTTACCCGGCCGTTGACATCTTTCTGTCAGGAACGCGGCGCGAAGAACTCCTGCTCTCGGCAGAGGATCTTCACAAGATCAGTGTCATTCGGCGGGGTCTCGCCGGTCACAAGCCGATCGAAGCCATCGAGAGATTGCTGTTCTTTATACGAAAGTATCCAACTAACGCGGAGCTGCTAAGGAACATTCCCGGGTGATCAGCGCGATCGGTTTCTATCGCGGCCGTCTCCTCACGGCCGAAATGGCCGTCGCTGAGGAGGCCACCTAGGCGCGCCTTAGCCGAGGACACCGCGGTTACAGGTCAGCCAGCCTTGCGAAGACGCTGCAAGATGTCGTGAGCCGACCCGTCGTCGAGGGCGCCGGCCGCTATTGCCATTGCCGCTGGTAGATCGGGCGCGCGTCCGGCAACTATCAGGGCACACCCGGCATTGAGAACGACCATGTCACGGCGGGGGCCGACATCTTTTCCTAACAGAATAGCTTCCAGCGATTCTGCGTTTTGTTGGGCCTCGCCTCCACGCAAGTCCTCGATCCGCGCGGTAGCAACATCGAGGTCCTCAGGTCGGATGATAAATTGCCGTATCGCGCCATCTTCGAGCGCGTGAATCTCCGAGGGACCGAGCGTGGAGACCTCGTCTAGTCCGCCGGAGCCATGCACCGCCCAACCAGATTTGCGACCCAGCAATTTGAAAGCCTCCGCATAGAGTGGCAGCAACCTGCCGTCAAAAACACCGGCCAATTGAAACTCCGGTCGTGCCGGATTCAGCAGCGGTCCGAGCAGGTTGAAAATAGTCGCGCTTCCCTCCTCGGCTAGCATCTTGCGCACGGGCGCGATCGCTTTGAACGCCGGATGAAAGAGCGGCGCGAAAAGAAAACAACAGCCCGCGGCTTCTAAGGCAGTTTCCGGAGGCAGGTCGACGCGAACTCCCAAGGCTTCCAGCACGTCCGCGCCACCGCATTTTGAAGTGATTCCGCGGTTTCCGTGTTTGACGACGCGAGCGCCGCAGGCGGTGGCTACGAACATGACGCCAGTAGAAACATTGAAAATGCCGGCCCTGTCTCCGCCCGTTCCGCAAACATCCAGCAAGCCAGGTCCGAGCACGGCTTGGCGACTCCGGGTGAGCAACACGTCAACAAAGGCGGCCACTTCCGCCGGCGTTTCACCCTTGGCGTGGAGAGCACGAAGAAAATCGGCGCGCTCAGCAAGCTTAACGTTTTCGTCGAGGAGCGACTCGCACGCCGTGACCACGTCACTGCTTGTGAGTTCATGCCCGAAACGAAGTTTTTCCGTCAGCGTCGCCAACATAGTTTAAAAGAGGATGCAGACCATCGCCAAAAGCGCAAGAGCTTGGACCCAGATGACTGCACGACTCACGTGCGCGCCAGCAATTCGAGAAACTCTTTCGCGCTCCATTGCCCGGAGACCTGCGGCTTATCGAGCCAACCGTAGTTCAAAGCCGAGCCTGCTTTGGCAAAGAGTAACCGCGATGCTCCTCCCAACGCGCCCATCCCCATGACCGCCAGCGGAGTCGGGGAATGCTCCAGAAGCGTGAGCAGCCGGGAAACTTCACTGATGCTTCCCGTCTTCGTCGCAACTTTCAGAATGCTCGCACCCAGATCGCGCATCTTTGCACACGCGTTTTCGAGATCAGTAAGAGAAGGAGTGCTGTGAAAATCGTGCAACGAAAGTATTAGCGTCTTTCCTTCCCGCAAGATGGTCTCGCGAAGATCAGACATGCTTTCCGCCGATCGCAGTTCCAGATCCACTGCCGCTGCCGTCGGCAGAAGGGCGAAATATTTTTCACGTCGATCCTCGTCACTTATCGACTGAAGGCCACCCTCCTCTGCGCACCGCACGGTGACGATCGCGGCAACCGGTAGCTCCGCAATTTGGCGCGCCGGCGGCGGCACGGACAGCGCGTCCACACGGACCTCGACGGCATCGAGGCCGGGAATTCCGGCCTGCAAAACTCCGCCGGAAGTATGGAGGACGCCGACCACATTCGACCGGCCGGGATCGATGCTCTTTTCCATTTGACGCCTAGTTTCGATGCGAGGATAGAACTTCGGTCTTCCGCAAAAGGCGAGAAGTCCGTTCATGAAAGCACAAAAACAGGAAAGCAACGCTCCGTTCAATCGAGTGATTGATGCGATCTTTTCTTCGGCCGAGGTTTGGCCATCCATCCTTGTCTCGGCGACCTCTCGTCTTCCAAGAGACTGGTGCCTCGGAGGTCTCAACCGCGCGAAACGCTCGGAGATAGCTCCTGTGGGCCGGGGCATAACGGTTGGATCCATGCGTGACAGCCGCCGACCTTGCGCATGGGGACCTTTCCAGAAATCTCGATTGCGGCCTCTCTATTGTTTACTCAGGCAGGCGGTTCATTTAAAATTAGCCGGACATGCTTTCGCTTAAGCTTCCCTTCCAGATCCTAGCGCCAGCGGTTGTCGCGATCTGCACGATTTCCGCTTTTGGGCAGGCGCCAAACACTGAATTCCGAATCCTTAACATTCAACCGCAGTTCCTCGGATCGCCAGCCTATGGCGGTGTTCGTTACGACAAGCGCGGCTCAAGGGCCAAGGAGTGGCTCGAAGTCG
>DATLIT010000016.1:0-2392 GCA_035539295.1 Terrimicrobiaceae bacterium
AATCCCCTGCACGTCGCCAAAGTCCACTTCACTCCTCATAAGAGTCCTACCCAGGCGCGAGCCTCTGCATCGGTGAGTCGGGAGGATGCGAGTCCCGTTCGAATGCGCGTGTTTCTTTCCACATCGGAGGCCGTCAGTCCCGGATACGCCTTGTACCAAACTTGTGTTGGCAAGGTGTGGCGGCGCAGGAATTCCTTGTATTTCAGTTCGTCGGCACATCCATCGAAGATGAGCCAATTGGTCCGCGGATAGCCGATCCCGTTGCTGAAGACAACATTTAGCCCAAATCCTGACTTGTTGATGAAATCGTCCATGTAGCTCTCGAAGCTTCCGTCGTAATCACTGAAAAACACCAGGCGCTTCTTGTCATCGAGGAACACCCAGCGGGCGAAGTGAATCGTGCGTATGCGCGCCAACCGGCCACGATTGAAGATATGACGGGCGGCGTAGTCGACGGTGAGCAGGACTGCGGTTGCCGTCCAAAGTCGCACCCTTCCTGGTTTTAGGCTTCCCATGGCGGTAAATTGGTTGGTGACATCGTGATCTTCCAAGCGCGCCAGCGCATCGGCGTATTCCTGGTCAACGCGGAAGCACAGCTCGGGATCCGTCTTCTCCAACTGGCGAAGGCGAGCAGCGAAGATCAATCCAACCGGGATGAGGATTGGTAGTGAGAGAAGTGCCAGCAAGGGGAATCCAAACTTGTGCAAAAGATTGCGGAGGCGCCAGCCAAGAGGCGTCGGAGCCTCTGCGGAGAGCTTGAGACGACCGGCTGATATCTCGTCCGCGACAAAGCCTTGCACGGCGGCGTGGACCTCCTGTGCCTGCAGACTCGCGAAGGACCGGGCATTGCTCTGCAGATAACGCTCGATGGTATCATGCAAAATGGCTTCCTCGCGGACGCGAGTGACGGTTCGCCCTAGCCAATTTGTGTAACCGGCGATTGACGACCGGCTGTGTCTTTTCAACCATTCGACCAGAGGAGTTTCGGCCGTGAAGCCTTCGCAGCACAAAAAAATTGCGCACAACCCGGTTGGAGCACGTCCCGCGACTTCCTCATAGAACGCGTCGCGTTCCCCGTCGATGTTGCCGAGAAAGGTGAGGTAGAGCGGGTAGTCGCGTCGTGGGAGACCATACACTTTTACATCGTCCAGGGAATTATCTTTTAGGACGAGCAAGCGTGCGACGTGGATCATGCTGAATTCTGCAAAAGGGATCAGCGAATTGTGCGCGTTCACGCGCCCGGGAGCATCATTCATCGAGTCGAGCAGCTCTCGAAGCTCCGCCTCGCGTTCTGGGATGATCGCTGCCAAAACCATGAAGCTTGACTGCGGAGTCATTGATTTCTACTCGAAAATCTCATCGCCGGTCGGCTCGTAATGGGAAATGGCGTTCATCCGTTGGCGCAGGCGCGATAGTTCCGAATACATGCGGTGTCGCGCTCGGCTTTGGTTACCTAAGGGACGATGCTCCGGAATACAGTGCCACGGATTGTAGGAGAGGCGTTTGGCGAATTCCATCTGCGACGGAGAGTCAAACTTCTGCCTGGGCAGACGCAGAGTGGCTGCGGAAATGCGAGGAGAGAGCTTTTCTGGCCAGAGCACTGCGTTATTCTCTATCGGCATGAGATGCGGGTCGGTTTGCAGCTGCAAACGCACGTCGAGCTCGACATCACCTTTGGCAAGCGAAGCGACCATCGCCTCGCGCAAATAGTCGTGTGGAGGTCGAAAAGGGAGCCGCGGGATGGGAGTCTTTTTGCGTGATTTCGGCCAAATCGAATATTGCATCGCCTGCCCTTCGCCGAGCAAATAGGGCACGCAACTAAAGTAGGGAGCTTCAAACGGGCTGCTCTGCGTCTTGATCCACAGGGATTGCATGATGAGATCGAGCACGTGGGGGCGACGAAAGTTAAGAAAGTAAAAGATTTGCGCGTTCTTCACGCTTTCGATCTGCAACTGCGCATTGGCTTTGGTGTCGGGAGTCACGAACGTCGGTGTGGAAACACCGAACATGTCCTGGGTGAACTTTTCATCGTCCATCAGCTTCGGCCCGGGCACTCCCATCAGCTTGATGCTGATGCTCATGAAACCAACATCTTCGATATCTGGAGTGATATAGGGTCCTGGACCGGAGAAGCGCACCCAGGCGCGATACGTTTTCGGCTCAGCGTAAATGCCGTGCCGCAACGCTGGCGGAAGGTTTTGGTGAACGATAAATTCACCCCGCACGATTCCATGTGTCTTGGTATTGCCACCTCGCTCGAACGCTCCCGATTTCCAGAGCAGATGCATCTGTTTGGTGAAGCTTGAAACGATCGAGTCGAGGTATTCCTCTTCGCCAGCCATTAACTTTTCCTCGGCAATCTTCAGGCCTTCGTTCGGCCGCTTCTTGTTAA
>DATLIT010000017.1:0-4195 GCA_035539295.1 Terrimicrobiaceae bacterium
GTATCATCCGAGGCGTGCGAATGACCTTGGAGAGATGCGTTTGAGTCGGTTGCGCGGAGTTCCGAGTGGATCGCTCCGCGGCTTTTGAGCAATACTATTTCCGCTCCAGCGAAGCGATTTCTTGCCAGAGCTCTCTCTCCCGCTGGGTGATGTCGCGCGGCAACGTTGGCCGAACGACAGCATAGAAATTTCCGCGTCCGCCTCCCTTCTGGGCAAGTCCGCGTCCGGGCAGTCGGAATTTCTGGCCTGTCTGGGAACCAGGCGGCAAGTGGAGTTTCGCTCTGCCCTCTAGAGTAGGAATCTCGACATCACCACCTAAGACCGCCTGCCAAGCGGGGATCTCGAGATCATAGAAGAGATCGCTGCCCTCAACTTCGAAATCGGGATGCTTTTCCAGTTTGATCCTCAAGTACAAATCACCGGCATGCCCCCCGCGCCCACCCTCTTCTCCCAAGCCGGCCAGGCGGATGCGCTGCCCTTCACGCACGCCCTTCGGAATTTTTACGGTGTATGTCTGGACCTCGCCGGAGGCTCCACGGCGAAAGGAAATCTGCCGCGTCGAACCCTGCAGGGCCTCTTCGAGCGTGACAAGGATATCGGCCTCGACATCCTGACCTTGGATCGGCATCTCGCCAAAATCAAATCCACGACTGCCCCGGCGTCTGGACCCAAACAGCTGCTCGAAAAAGTCGCTGAATCCCGTTCCTCCAAAATGAAACTCCGCCCCTCCGTCGCCCGGTCGACCAGGAAATTCTTCCCAAGTATAACCTTGCCCAGGCGGAGGCTGAAAACCGCCCTGCTGCCAGTTGGCGCCGTAGTCATCATACTTCTTGCGTTTCTCAGGATCGCCCAGGACCTCATAGGCTTCATTTATCTCCTTGAACTTCTCCTCAGCCGATTTCTTGTCCTGAGCGGTATCAGGATGATATTTGCGCGCGAGCTTTCGAAACGCGCTCTTGATTTCATCCTGCGTGGCGCTCTTCGGGACGCCTAGAGTTTGGTAGTAGTCGCGAAATTGGACGGGCATAGAGCTATTTAGCAATTACAGGAAGATTTGAAGGATGCCAGAGCGATAATTTACGGCGCGGCCATTCTTGTTCATCATGCAAATCCTGCTAAACAGTTTGCTTTGCTTCTTTCGCCATGCTCGACATCCGCTTACTCCGCGAACAGCCGGACTTAGTGAAGGCGCGCCTGGCGACACGCGGCGCGGCGATGAGCGATCTCATTGACGCGCTGCTCGCCTGTGACTCGAAACGACGGGAGGTGGAGACCAGCCTGCAAGCACTCCGGGCTGAAAGAAATCGGCTCAGCCGCGAGATCGGAGCCTTACGTTCCCGCGGTAACGACACCGCGACGCTTGAGAGGCAGGTCAGCTCGCAGGCAGCGAAAATGCAGGAACTCTCCAAGCAGGCTGCTGACCACGAGGCGGAGCGACGATCGCTTGAGTTGCTCCTTCCGAATCTGCCGCGCGAGAATGTGCCCGAGGGGGCGGATTCGTCTCAGAATCCCGTTGTGCGGACGTGGGGCGAAAAACCGAACCTGATCAGAACAGAGGATCATCGCGCAATCGGAAGCCGCTTGGATTTGCTGGATTTTGATGGTGCCGCACGAATGAGCGGAGCTGGCTTCGTTTGCTACAAGGGAAAGGGAGCCCGCCTCGAGCGGGCACTGGTTAATTTTCTCCTGGATCTCCACTCCGCGAAACATGGATATCAAGAGACTAGTCCGCCTTTTCTGGTTCGCGCCGAGGCGTTGATCGGAACTTCACAGCTCCCTAAGTTCGAAGAGCAGCTTTACCGGATCGAACGCGACGGACTCTACCTGGCGCCGACCGCGGAAGTCCCTCTCACCAATCTCCACCGCGAAGAGCTGCTCCCGTATTCGTCGCTTCCTCTAAAATATGTTGCTTACACACCTTGCTTTCGCCGAGAGGCGGGCGCGGCGGGAGTTGGGACCCGTGGCCTCATTCGGATGCATCAATTCGACAAGGTTGAGTTGGTCAAGATCTGCGCGCCTGAGGGCTCGGCAGCCGAATTGGAAACGCTAACAAAAGACGCGGAACGCGTCCTGCAAGTCCTTGGCCTTCACTATCGCGTCATCGAGATTTGCACCGGCGATCTGGGTTTTGGCGCCGCGAAGACCTATGACATCGAAGTTTGGGCTCCTGGACAAAACGCGTATCTGGAAGTTTCCAGTTGCTCAGATTTTGGCGACTTTCAAGCGCGCCGAATGGACCTCCGTTTCAAGGATCAGGATGGGAAAAGTCGCTTCTGCCACACCTTGAACGGTTCGGGCACGGCTTTGGCGAGACTCTATGTTGCGCTGGTTGAGACGGGGCTGCGATCCGACGGCGCCATCGCTCTCCCCGAGGCGCTGCATGGCTATTTCGGGGCAGATTCCATTGAGTGATTTCTTGGAGCAGTTGAGTGCGGCGCTGGCTGCGTGGCCTCCGAGGAAGAAGTATCTCGTCGCTGTGTCGGGAGGCCGGGACTCAATGGCCATCCTATTCGGTTTGCATTCCCTTGGTTACAGGAAACTCGTCGTCTGCCATCTCAACCACCATCTTCGCGGCATGGCCGCCAAGGCCGATTCTCATCTGGCTGGCACCGTGGCCCAAAAGCTCGGTCTGGGATTCGAGCTGGGTGAAGCGCACGTCCGGCAGCATGCCAGTAAAGAAAAGCTTTCGCTCGAGACAGCGGCACGAGATTTGCGCTATGCGTTCTTCCGAAGCTGTGCACGAGACCATCGATGTAAGAGGATCTTTCTCGGCCACCATGCTGATGACCAGATCGAAACGTGCCTCTTCAATTTTCTGCGCGGAAGCGGAGCAGCTGGACTCGGAGGGATGAAGTTGGTGGCTCAGGCCCATGGACTGGAAATTGTCCGGCCGATGCTCGGGATCGTGCGAAATGAGATCACTGCCTTCGTAACCGAAAGGAACATTCCTTACCGCGACGATCGTTCGAACGCCGGCGTCTCGCACACCAGAAACATGCTCAGGAACCAGATCATTCCGGGGATCAAGCGCGCTTTCGGCGCCTCGTTCGGCCCGGCGATTCTCCGCGCGGCGGAGATTCTTCGCGAAGAAGAGTCATGGATGGCTTCGCTCGTGCCCGAAGTGGGCGATGTTCTTTCATGTGCAACCTTGAGAAGTATGCCTATTGCCCTACGTCGTCGCGTCGTCCTCCGATGGCTGCGGCAGGCAAAGATAGAGGAGGTAGGTTTTGCCGAGACAAGCCTCGTGCTTTCACTCCTCGACATGGAACACGGGCCCGCCAAGGTGAACCTCCCCGGTAGGCGTTACGCACGGCGACGCGCAGGCGCGATCTTCCTCGAGTAAAGGCGAAACGCGTATGCGGCGAAATCTGGGAAGCGCTTGCGTCCTCGTCCGCCAGCTGTCGGAGCGACTCGCCGAAGATAGTTGCCTGCTCAGTTGAACGTGCAGGAGCCAGGCCGGCGAGCCCACCGGACCTCACACGTGGGATGCGTATGCTCTCCCATGCTGACCGAAGAACTGCAGCGCTTTTTGACGCGCCTGCGCGTGGTCCACAATGGGAGCTGGATAGTCGAACGTGAGGCGCTCGCCCAACGGCGGCGACTCGTGCAGGCGATGAGCAGCAATACTTCTCAGCTCAGGCAGCCACTGTTGTATATATTCGCCATCGGGATCGTAGTGCGCGCTTTGTGCCCAGGGATTCAAAATGCGGAAATAGGGCACAGCGTCAGCACCAATCCCGGCGCTCCACTGCCACCCACCGTTGTTGCTGGCGATTTCGCCGTCAGTGAGTTTTTGCATGAAGTAGCTCTCTCCCAGTCGCCAATCGAGGAGGAGGTCCTTGGTCAGAAACATCGCGACAATCATACGCGCCCGATTGGGCATGAAACCAGTCTCAGCCAGTTGCCGCATGGCCGCGTCTACAATGGGAAAACCGGTTTCGCCGGCACGCCACCGATCAAAATGCTCTCGTGTTCCTGGCCACTGCATCCGGCGAAATTTTGGGTTAAACTCAGTTTCGAGAACTTCGGGAAAATGCCAGAGGATGCTGAAATAGAACTCGCGCCAGATGAGTTCACTCATGAACTTTTCGGCATTCTTTCTGGTCGGTGCCGTGAATTGGGAGGCGCGCTCGCGACACCTCCCCACAAGCTCACGAATCGACAACAATCCGAAACGTAGGTCCTGGGAAAGCCG
>DATLIT010000018.1:0-3123 GCA_035539295.1 Terrimicrobiaceae bacterium
CCAAAAGGGGTGCAGTTGTCGTCGTGCCGTCTTCAGGTGACGGAAAGCTTCTTAACCTTTTAGCATGCGCGTCCTGGTCGTCGAAGATGATGCCAAGATCGCCTCGTTTGTGACGCGCGGCCTCAAACAGGCCGGCTATGCGGTCGATCACGCATCCGACGGCGAAGCCGGCCTGGCCCTGGCGGAATCTACCGACTACGACGCCGCGATTATCGATGTCATGCTGCCCAAGCTCGATGGCATCAGTCTCGTTCGACGTCTTCGGCTGTCGAGGCGGCTGACGCCCATCCTCTTCCTCAGCGCCAAGAGCTCGGTTGACGATCGCGTGCGCGGGCTTCAAAGCGGAGGTGATGACTATCTGACGAAACCGTTCGCATTTTCCGAGTTGCTGGCGCGCGTGCACGCGCTCATCCGTCGCGCCAGCTCTTCTCCCGAGGCGACGAAACTCGTCGCTGGCGACGTAACGCTTGATCTCGTCACCCGTGAAGTCACCTGTGGAGGCAAGCTGGTCGACTTGCAGCCGCGTGAGTTTTCCTTGCTCGCATTTTTGCTCCGTCATGCGGGGCGCCCAGTGAGCAAGACGATGATCCTCGAGCACGTATGGGATTACAGTTTCGACCCACAGACCAATGTCGTCGACGTTGTGATGTCACGTCTTCGGGCGAGGATCGATTCGGACCACGAACGCATCGAGACGATCCGAAGCGTCGGTTACGTTTTCCGTCCTCATGTTTAAAAGGCTTCGCCAGTCACTTGCTCTCTGGCTCGCTGTTCAATACGCCCTCGTCTTCGCGGCAAGCGCCACAATTCTCTTTGGTATGCTTTACTGGGTGCTCGCGCGCGCGCTTGAGGAGCGCGACCAGGCCATCGTCGAGCGACGCGCCGCGGTGCTCGCGCACGCTTACGCAGATGGCCAGCTCGGCGGAGTGGTTGAAAGACTTAGCAGCGGTGCGGTGCCGGATGGAGACGCGTGGTTCGTTCGCGTGATCGACCCTCGAGATGGACCTATCTGGGTGAAAGCCCCGCCGGACTGGGTTCAGACCGTCGTCCAGCGCATTCCGATTCCGGAGTGGGGCGTGACCGCAGAACGCGCGATCCCGACGGTGCGCTTGCCGCAGGACGCCCTGCGCGACTACGCGATCGCCTCACGTGCTCTTTTCGACGGGCGCCTGATTCAGGTTGGACGCAGTGCGGACAGCCGGGCCGTCCTGCTTGCGCCGTTGCGGCGCGCCTTTGGAATCGTTGGCGCCTTCGTGCTTCTTCTCTCCGTAGCCGCCGGCACGCTGCTGGCGTGGCGCGCAACGCGTCCGTTACGCGAAGTCTCCGAAACAGCCCGCCGGATCCTTGAGACCGGCGACTTCGCCGCGCAAGTCCGTGCGCCCCATGGCAGCGGCGAGTTGGCCGTGCTTGTCCGTCAGCTCAATACTCTCCTCAACAAGAACGCGACGCATGTCCGCGTCTTGCGCGAGACGCTCGATAACCTGGCCCACGACCTGCGCACTCCCCTCGCCCGGCTTCGGGGGACCGCCGAACTCGCTCTGCAGAATGCGCAAGATCCTGTGGAGGCGCGTGTGGCGCTCGCGGATTGCGTAAACGAATGCGACCGTGTGCTCCATCTGCTCGAAGCGCTGCTTGACATTTCCGCGGCCGAGGCGGGAGCATTGAAACTAAATCGCGATCGGCTGGACGTACGCACGCTGATCGAGCGTGCCGCCGATCTTTATCGCGAAGTCGCCGAGGAGAGAAGGATCGCCTTGACGGTTGATCAGCCTGTGCCAGCAGAGATCGACGGAGACCCGATCCGCCTTGGTCAGGCAGTCAACAACCTGCTTGACAATGCTCTCAAATACACGCCTACCGGCGGTCGTGTAGCTCTCGCCACCCGGCTTGAAACAGACGCCGTGGTGATTTCCATCACCGACACCGGGCCAGGTATCGCTTCTGCCGAGCGTGAGGCCATTTTCCGTCGCCTGTACCGTGGCGATGCCAGCCGCTCGCGACGCGGGCTCGGGCTGGGTCTGAGCCTGGTCAAAGCAATCGCGGAGGCGCACGGCGGTGCCGTCACCGCCGAGAATGCGCCCGAGGGCGGGGCGCGGTTTACGATGAAGGTGCGGCGACGCTTGAACCCAGAGAAAGTTCTGCCAATACTCAAGCTCCAGAGCCAGGTTATAGTGTGAACTATCGAGGTCGGCGAATTCCTTACGGCGCCGCAAGGAACGAAGTTCTTCGTATTTGATTCGCTCGAGCACGCGGACGAGTTCAGGCGGTTGGACCCGATTTGCAGGGTTGGGGGCGACTGCCAAGGGTTTGTCGGCAGGGGCTTCTCGAAGTCGTAATTCCGATATCTGAAACCTGTCAGCCAAGTGGTCAGGTCCCCGTGGGTACGGAGCTCCAGATTATCGCCTCCTGCCAGCTAGAAGGATGCACAAAGAACTTGAACGCGAGTCCGGTCTCGCCGTATCGGCCGGTTTCGAGGTCAATCGCCATCCGCCAAGCGAAGGATCGTAGACGTCCGACACGGGGCCTTCTCTCCAACCGTCTACATTCGTGCGAAGGTCGACAATCGAGGCGGCGGTCTCAGCAAGCGGGGCCCTGAGAAGGAGCGTAAACATGGCGTCATCGGTTGCCTCGTAACGACTTGTTCCATTTAACCACATGTCCCACAAGCCCGAACAGGGAATTTTTTGCGCGCATGATGTCATCGACCGGCGGTGAACCAAAATTAACGAAGAGAGATGTCGCCTCCGGGGCGAACGAAAATCGGTCGCGCTGACTCTTCGATGATCGAGCATCGAAAGGATCCCCGCTCATGCATATTTCTCTTACCGCTAAAGATCAACGCACAGGCAGCAACATTAGGCGCTTTCTTGAGATCGGCCACGGTGTGCGGTGATCTTGCCTATTCCTCTCGCAACTTCTAGACTTGTGGACGCGTGAACTTAAGGGCGAGAAGGCGAGCATCTCATTCGCAGGCAGCCGCTACTCCTCTTCCGAAGAGAGGGAATGGGGTTGTAAGCTTCCTCACTCGCACCATCACAATGCTTCTGGTGGCTTGCTCCGCTAGCGACGCCGGTGACAAGATCGCGGCAAATCCGGTCCGCCGGGTGCTCGTCATCTATTCCG
>DATLIT010000019.1:0-4159 GCA_035539295.1 Terrimicrobiaceae bacterium
GCCGCGGCGCCCTGCGTAAATGCGGAATCAATGTAAAGACCATCCCGTGAATCGTGGTTGTGAAACTGAGTAACGTTTACCTGAGCGTTTGTTGAATAAACCTCACTCCACAAGCCAGTGACAACGAGCGAGAAAATGTAAGCCGGAGTCTTCGTATTCTGCGGGTAACTCATGCCGTGATTTTCTTATGCACAATGCGCCGCCTTTATGTCAAGGATATTCGTAAGGAATTATACCTAAGGACGTTAATTACCGGAATGGGCGCGCAACATTTACGTTCATTGTTCATGCCGAGCTCAATCCAGATGCCCACCGCCACAGGCAAGCTAGAAGTCGGAAAGCGGCTGCAATGCGAAGCGCCAGCCAAGTTTTAAATCGGACGCCTTAGTGATCTCTGCCGTAAAAGCTCTTGGCAACACCTTCGCGATGGCGAGGGCACCATGGCCAGCACGCGAGCCGCGTTTGCTCCCCGGAATTCGCGTCGTTTAAGCGACGGGAACGACGGTAGCCGGCACTTCGACGGACGGCTTCTCGGCCTTGTCGGTGATCAGCTTGCGCAGGAATGGAATGAGTACGACGAGCGCAATACCGACTGCGAGGCTACCGGCGCCAAGTTCTGCGAACAGTTTCGCGTAACCTGGATTGGTGGCGCTCGCTGTGGTGCCGGTCGGCTCGGGTATCATTCCCGAAAAGTCGCCTGCAAAAAGAGACGCGAGGCCGGTCACGAGCATCCAGCTGCCCATCATAATGCCTTGATACTGCCTCGGCGCGAGTTTGCCTATCATCGCGTATCCGATCGGCATGATGAGCAGCTCACCGAGGCTTTGCAGCACGTAGCTCATGAAGAGCCACGCGAACGCGCTCTTGCCATCGGCCCCCGCCAGTTGGATCCCAAGCGGGAGAAGGAGAAAGGCGAGCGCCATCAAGAGCAGCGACGCCGCAAACTGCTTCGGTATATCGATTCTCCACCCACGCGCGCGCATGCGGACGAACATCGCCGCCAGCATCGGACCGCCGAGCACGATGCAAACGGTGTTGATATTCTGAATCCACTGCGGCTGAATTTTCACGGGACCGATCATCAGGTCCACGTTGTTGACAGCGAACAGCATCAGGCCGCTCGGCGCCATTTGATAGAGCGACCAGAACATCAGCGAGCCGATGGTCAGAATCAGGTAGGCCGTCATGTTCCGTCGCTCGCGGCGATCCTTGTGGCGAATCGTGAGATAGATCAGCGTGAGAGCGACAGCGCCGCAGATCGCCTTGATCAGCGTCTCGGTTCCGCCGGGCCGCTGGAGCAAGAACCACACGACAGGGACGAGGCCGATAAGAATGCCGATGCCGGCGAGCTGGCGCAACCTGAACTGCTTCGGCGTTTTGTCGAGCAATGGTGTGTTGCGGTCGGCGAGCGTCTTCCACGTGAGCGCGGCAAGGATGATGGCGACGAAGTTCCCGAGCGTCGCAAAAATGAAGAGACTCGAGTAGCTCTCGGTGGCCTGGAAATAGCCGGCAGCGCTAAACCCGACGAAGAAGCCGACGTTCATGCCGGCGTAGTTCCAGAGGAATGCTCCTTCGCGGCGCGGGTCCTCCGGGGTGAAGCGCTGCGTGAGCATCATGTTGATGCAGGTGACATTGAGGCCGCTGCCGGTGAGGAAGAGCGCGAGGCCGACGTAGAACAGCGCGAGCGTGCCGGTCGCGATGCATGCGCAGCCAAACACCTGCAGCGCCATGCCGCCGACGAACAGGTTGCGGTTCGAAAGGAAGCGGCCGCCCAGGTAACCGCCAAAGAGGTGCAGGCCATAGTTGAAGGCGCCGAACACACCCATCAAGGCGGTGGCCTCTTTTACTCCGAGATGCAGATGCTTCGTCGCGTAGAGGACCAGGGTCGAATAGAGGACGGCGAAGCCGAGCGTTGCGAAGATCTGAATGAAGAACAGCGCGACCGTTCCCTCCGGAGCCGCGGAGAAAAAACGAGATTTGACGAAATTGATGTTCATCGTCTTCGCTCGGTACCTCGCGAGCTTGACCGTCTATGTCGCCTCATCCTAGTCGGCTCCATTGAAACTCGTTCGCTGCCCGCGCTCACTCGCTCCTATCCTCGTCACTTTGCCTTCCATGTCGCTCATCCCATTCGCTCCATTGACTCATTCACTCCCGTTCATTCGGCTCTTCAGCTTGCCCATCTATCTCGCTCAACTCCCGTTGGCTCGATTCATCATGCGCTCCTTTGTCACTCGGCGCGTCGGGTAGTGTCAAGCTGCGCCAGCGATCGAGCCGGACTCTCAGGGTATTTCAAAAATCTCGACCTGCTTGGCAATGCCCCGCAGCGAACGCTTCTCCGGGGTCGCGGCGATGCCGTTTGATTGCAACAGCTTCGAGGCTTCGGTGTCAGTAACGACCCGTCTGGTCGCGAAAATGGAACGCGACGTCGCCAGTCCCTGGACGCGCGCGGCGATATTCACCGTCCGTCCGAAGTAGTCCTGCCGGTCATTCAGCGAAACTGCCAGACACGGCCCTTCATGGATGCCGATCTTAAGCAGCAAGTCGCCTTTCAAATCCTTCACTGCTTCTCGCATCTTCAGCGCAGCCGCCATCGCTCGGTCTGGCGTCGGGAATGTCGCCATCACGGCGTCGCCGATTGTTTTTACCACAGCGCCGCTTTCCGCCGCGACGATTTCATTCAAGATACGGAAGTGGGCGCGCACCAAATCGTAGGCGACCAAATCTCCAACTCGTTCGTAAAGTTCCGTTGAGCCTTTGAGGTCGGTGAACAGAAAGCTGAGACTGGTAATCTTGAGTCTCTGATCCACGTCAAGCGTATCAGTGCGGTAAATATCGCGGAATGTTTGGTTGGTCAGAAGACGTTTCGCGGTCAAGAACGGGCGACGTTTGCCGACGAGCTCGTGAACCTTATCGCTAACGATCCAAATAGTGGGCAGCGTGCGTACATTTAAGCGGTTCTCCAACGTAATCCGCAGAGGGCCGGGTCGCATCTGAACAGTCCCGGAGGGCGAGTGATCCCTGGTCATGACGAAGGAAAGCGATTGGCTTTCACCCGCAGGTTCGCCTGTCACCTCGATATGCTGCGACATATGGAGGACCGGATCGAACACGATTACATATCCTTCGGGCAGCTGGAGCGAGAGCACCATCTTCTCGCCAGCCGAAAGCTCGACGGCGTCCAGAGTAGTTTCCTTAACCCATTTTGCCAATGCCTCGTCATCGGGCAAATCGACTCCGGAACTCCAAAAAACCTGTCTGTAGTATTCGATGAAAGGCAGCGTCTCGGGATCGTGCGCCGCGATTCTCCGCACCCGCGGACTGATGGTAAACGTAACCTCAACGATTTCGTCGAGCGTCGGTTCGCAATCCTCAGCGCAAAGGACGCACCTGTATTCAGCCTGTTTTACGGTCTTAAGCGTCGCGCCTGAATCGAGGACGCCACCGCAAGCGGGACAAACGATGTTCCAAGACATATCGAAAATGCAGAGCCGCGCGCCGTGCAGAAAAGCCGCAATGACATCTTCCTCATTGAGCTTGTGCCTGGCGGCAAAGGCGAGGGCGTTGATACGGCGGAGATCACGGTCCGGCCCGTCCTTGATGAGCTTTTCGATCGCGCTTACCGGCTTCGGCTTCGCCGATTGTCGCAAAGCATTGAGGAGAGTCTTCGTTTCACTGGAAAGTTTCATGTCACAATCAGGTTGATCACCGTGGCAGTTACCGTGTGCCCAGGAAAACGGAAAGCAAGCGACAGATGCGCCAAACCTTTCCCTTGCATACGCGGAGAGGATTAATTACGAAGGTCCCGCCGTAGCGACCCGACATTGCGTGACCGGCAACGATATGGTTCACAAACAGATGGGGATACTCCTGACGTTTCTTTTGAGCGCGATCCTCGTCAGCCAGGGGCATGCGAATGTTCCGGTGAAGATCGAGAACGCGATTTCGCCTGACGGCCGCTACCGACTCGAAGGTATCGGCGTGGGCAACGACGAGGGATGCCAGGTTGTGCTCAAGAATCTGCCCAAAGGGAACGTGGTGGAACGATTTTCTCACGGGGACTTTCAGGCGAGTGATTCCCGCTATCACATTTCCGCAGTCTGGAACAAAGACTCCAGCGCTTTTGCCCTCAACATCGCCGAGGGACGGAACATCACTG
>DATLIT010000020.1:0-2752 GCA_035539295.1 Terrimicrobiaceae bacterium
TATCGCAGGAGTTCTGTCTCCGTATGATATTTGTTAAAGACAGGATGATTCAAAAACTCCGACTCACGCTTAAGTCCGCTGCCGATGACTTCGACCGGCTCGACGTTGACGGCGGCCGGATCGAGATCGAATACGGGTAGGAGCACTGAAATGTCCTGCATGGTGTCGTCGAGCGTGAGGCTGATGGCATGATCGTCGATTTTGCGAAGGTTGATGCCGTTGGCAGTCGCGCGCTCGAGGAGGTGATCGGCTCGATCGCCAGCAAGCCAGACCCGGATCGTATCGAAGAACGGACCCGGATGCACCGCCCAAGCCCGTTCTTTGAGTGCCCCAGCTAGCTGACACGTCATTCGATGGATGCCGGCCGCGATTGACTTTAGTCCATTCGGACCGTGATAGACCGCATACATCGACGCCATCACCGCGAGGAGCACCTGAGCCGTGCAGATATTGCTGGTTGCTTTTTCGCGGCGAATGTGTTGTTCGCGTGTTTGCAGCGCCAGGCGTAGAGCCAGGCGACCCTCTGCATCGCGCGAAACTCCCACGAGGCGACCGGGCATCCGGCGTTTGTATTCATCTCGCGTCGCCAGGAAAGCGGCGTGCGGGCCGCCGTAGCCGAGGGATACGCCGAATCGCTGGGCCGACCCGACGACGATGTCCGCTCTGTATTCGCCCGGAGGTTTGATCAAAGTAAGTGCCAGCAGGTCGGTAGCCACGATCGCCAGCGCACCTGCAGCGTGCACGACCTCGATGATCGGGCCGAGATCGTGGATGACCCCATCAGTGGCCGGATATTGAATCAACGCTCCAAAGACAGTCTCCGAAGTAAAGTCCCAGACTGGTCCTATGATCAACCGAATCCCCAGTGGGATGGCGCGGGTCCGAAGGACGGCAATCGTTTGGGGATGACAATCATCGGCGATAAAGAAGGCACCACCCCCCTTGATCGCGTGGGCCATCGCCATAGCTTCGGCCGCGGCTGTGGATTCATCGAGAAGGGAGGCATTGGAAATGTCCATCGCCGTCAGATCACACGCCAGGGTCTGAAAATTCAACAGAGCTTCCAATCGCCCTTGCGCGATCTCCGCTTGATAAGGTGTGTACGCCGTGTACCAGCCGGGATTCTCGAGGATATTGCGGCGAATCACTGCTGGCATGCGGCAGTTCGAGTAGCCCATCCCGATGAAGGATTGCCGAACTTCGTTCTTATCCATGATCTCACGCAAGAGTGCCAATCCTGCTTCCTCGGAGCGTGCCGGGGGCAAGTTCAACGCCTGCCTCAGCCGAATTTGCTCCGGAATCGTTTCGTTGATGAGATCATCAAGTGTTGGAGTCCCGACGACGCGGACCATATCTTTAATGTCCTCTGGCGAAGGTCCAATGTGCCTGCGGACGAACGGAACCGCGCTCATTTCTCCGTTTGGGCGCGATAAGCCGCCGCGTCCAGCAAGCTATTGAGTTCAGAAGAATCAGCGATCCTGATCTTGAAGATCCATCCTGCGCCATAGGGGTCTTGATTAATCAACGCGGGATTGTCAGCCAGTGCCTCGTTCGCTTCAACGACATCTCCTCCTACGGGGCTGTAGATGTCGCTTGCGGCCTTGACGGACTCGACAACGGCGAGTGCTTCCTTCGCGGAGACCTTGCTGCCGACCTTGGGCGTTTCAGCAAAGACAATGTCGGTCAGTTCAGCCTGAGCGTGATCCGTAATACCGACGGTGCCGACATCTCCGTCTACACGGATCCACTCGTGCGTTTCGGCAAATTTCAAATCGTCGGGAACATTCATGACCTTGGCTTGTAAAATGGCTTCTTGACGACAAGGGCTCGATACAGTCGGCCCCGGACCTCAACTTCCAAATCCTGTCCGATCTTGGCAAGTGGGAACGGCAGATAGCCAAGAGCGATCCCGCAGCCAAGGGTTGGCGAAAGCGCCCCGCTGGTGGTCTCTCCCACTTTCTCTCCGTTCACCAGGATCGCGTAGTGCGCTCGAATCGGAGGCGACTTCTCTTGGACGCGGATCGCGGCGAGCTTTCTGGCGATGCCTCTCTGCTTTTGTTGTAAGAGTGCGTCGCGACCGGTGAAGTGTTCTTTTTCAAAGTCGACGAAAGCGCCAAGGCCGGCTTCCAGGGGCGTGTGACTACCGGAGAGGTCTGAACCATTAAGTGGATAACACATTTCCAAACGAAGAGTATCCCGCGCTCCAAGTCCGCAGGGTTTGGCTCCCGCCGCGACGAAGGAATCCCAGAACCGGCTCGCTTCATCCGCGGGGACAAGGACCTCAAAGCCCAGCTCGCCGGTATACCCGGTGGTCGCAACGAACGAACGAAGCGTCTTGCCGGACACTGGATTCACGCCGCGCGTAGGTTGATTGTCGAACTGCGCGATGCGATTTCTGCGCTCCTCCCACGGGAAAGAAAATGCCTTCGAGAAAACTTCCGGCGTTCGGGGACCTTGGATGGCCATCGCCGCATAGGCATCGCTGAGATTTGTGAGTGCAACTTCATCAGCACCGTCTGGAATGTGGTTACGCAGCCAGGTGAAGTCTTCGTCGATCTTGGCGGCATTGACAATCAATAGAAATTCGTGCGCTCCTGTGCGGTATACAATGAGATCGTCGATGATGCCGCCGTCGTGATTCAGCAAGAGCGAATACTGTGCTTGCCCTTCCTCGAGTTTGGTTACCGAATTCGTAAGCAGCGAATCCAACCAGGAAGCGGCTTCGCGACCGCGGATAAGGAACTCGCCCATG
>DATLIT010000021.1:0-6303 GCA_035539295.1 Terrimicrobiaceae bacterium
GTCGGGCGGCGGTCTCAGTGGAGACATGACGTCATCTTCTCGGGAGTGAATTGCACCGGCGTAGGGAATCTCACAAGGCGATAGATGGAAAGGCATTTTTCATTTTGTGTGCCGAAAGTATCGTAAATCAGACCAGAAACAACGGACAGGAATTCTCCGCCATTCGAAACGCAATCAGTTCTCTATTTAATCGACCCGCGAATCCGGGTAAAATGCTCCTGCCGTTGCATCAAAGGTAGACTCACCCAAATGCCATGTATCCCAGACGAGTGGCCGTTGTCGATTCAGATCGGTCGTTCTCTTGCCCCATGGCGCAGCGTCCTTGAAGCCAAGATCCACTGCTCACAACGCGAAACACTGCGGTGCAGGCAGATTTGAAGACATTGTCGCGGCAGTCGTGCACGACTCCGCCCAACGAAAGGTCGTGTTCTTCATCCTCAATCGTGAGAGCAGCAATTCCGTAGAGATCGGGCTTAATCGTCGTTTCCTACTAGCGATGCCGTCAATCTTCGGCCAAGTGCGCAGGTTCAATCGCCGGTCTGTGGCAACACCTGAGGGAGATGGGCACGTTTTCAAACCGAGCGCCGCAGGCACGACTCGCCGGGTTCTCTCACAGCAGCGTTTCGCGAAAATATAGATGTGGACGTCACGCTTTGCTCTGCGATCCGACGGAAACTCTGGGGAGCCAACGGCGTCTGCTCCCCAGAAATGAGAACAGCCCCATTTGCGCATCCACGGCGATTTTGTTGTAGCTACCGTGCCCTACGGTCGAGCGCCCGGGGCGATCGGGATATCGCCGCGGAGATTCTAGAAAAGCCGAATCGCGGTTACGGCGATATGACCTCCGAAACAGACGTCAACATCAGCACCACGCGTGCGTTCACGGGAATGATAGATACCGTCATAGAACAGCCCACCGCCTTCCTCGTGCCTATAGCTTAGCGGCAAGGGGTGAGGGTCGAGCGCGCAGAACACCATTTCAGGCTCATTTTCGCAGGGGCGGAGATGCGGAAGATTAACGTTGTAAAACAGGCCTGGTTTGGTCGGCCGTCCCGTGAGGTCTCTCAGGACCTGCGCCACCCAGGAGGCCGCACGTTGCCAGTCAAACTCCATGTTCTCGCGTCGATAGTGCGAGACCGCCACGCCCGGCCAGCCATGCAGCACCGCCTCGCGCACTGCCGCCACCGTTCCCGAGTAGTGCACGTCGGCGCCCAAGTTCCCCCCATGATTGATGCCACTGAGCACCCACTTCGCATCGGGAACAAGCTTGAGCAATCCGATCCGCGTGCAATCCGCCGGGGTGCCATAAACGGCAAATCGCTTCTCCCCACGCGCTTCGATCCGCAGGAGACCGTGCGCTGTGACCGCATGGCTGACGCCGGATTGTGGACCCGCCGGCGCGACAACGACCGGATCGCCGATCTTGCGTGCTGCGCACAGCAATGCTTCCAGACCGGGCGCATCGATCCCGTCATCATTGCTAAGAAGGAGCTTCATGGGAAGCAACTTGATGGGCACAAAAGGCTTTCATTTTCCAGTCGCCTCTTCTATTTTTCGGCAAATATCTGAACCGCAGGAGCGGGTGCCAAAGCCGTGAATATCGAGTTTCTTCCCGTGTTGATAGTCGAAGAAGTGAGGACATTGATCGACGCTGATTCCAAATTGTCTGAGATGCTTCCGGAGATGGAGCGCGCGTCCCTCTCTCCTCAGGTTCGCAAGGCGATCAACGGACGGCGAGATTTGGAACAAAGTCAAAGCAAATCCCTGGCGGAAATTCTTGCCAGGTTTGACGCCCATCCCAGCGGCGGACAATGCCACGCCATGCGCGGCCTGATTGGCGAGGCCGAGGAAGTGCTTCGTCGCGAAAGTGGAATGTATCCCGCGCGGCTCGAACCGAGGGTATTGGGCGTGTTGCGCAAGGCTGGCCATTTGCGCATGGCGGCCTTGAAAAATCTCATCGCGGTCGCTCAGCTCCTCGAAGCGCACGAAATCAAGAAAACACTCGATGAGTGTCTTTCGCAAGAGGTCGAGGCGGATCGCCTCGTCTCCGACCTCACCGATGACATACTTCGTTTGATGACCGCAAATTCGCACGGAGAAACTCACGACGCGCTCGACGCACTCCAACGCTATTCTTAGGCGAGTCGAATATTTGGTCGCGGCTAGACGAGCAGTTCTTCTGCGAAAGTGGCAATCGCGCGCGTTGCAGGGCGCGAAAAGAA
This sequence comes from Terrimicrobiaceae bacterium, assembly GCA_035539295.1. Taxonomy (GTDB): domain Bacteria; phylum Verrucomicrobiota; class Verrucomicrobiia; order Chthoniobacterales; family Terrimicrobiaceae; genus DASTFP01. Next base: position 2,223 of record DATLIT010000021.1, read on the forward strand.
TCCATTGCGCGACGGAGTCTCCTCGCGCGGTTGCTAGCTCGGTCAATTGGGTTCGATCTGCGGCCGGATTCTGATGAACCGGTTAATTGTTTCCTCGGCATATTGATAGGCCCGATGTTGCTCAAAGGCGAAGTGGTCGGGTTGATTGTCCACGCTCGTCTGCACGGCGCCTGACGTGTGCTTACGACTGAAGACACAACTGTAGCTGCGATCTCCCCGTCGTCGAGGGTCACCCCGGCGGCCGACTCGCCTAGGCACGCCTTGGCCCGCACAAATCCGCTACGAAGATTAGCTTTTCCGAACTCCGAAGAAAATACCCATCTAAACCGCGGCTTGTGCCGCGCTTAACGACGGTGCTTCTTCCATTTCGCGCTCTGCGCGGTTGATTGCGTCTATGAGCAGCCGAATGGTGCCGAAGTCGCGCTTGTGAGGCGTCAGCACAATGCGGTGAAAGTGGGCGAGATGCGTATCGTCGGCCTCCTCGGGCAGCGCCACGCTCTGCACAATGCGATCGGCGGCCAGAAGTGTGTCAAAGTCGCGATTTAGCTGATCGATGGCCGATTGCTGCAGCCGATGAGTTGTGCGGATGACCATCCTGTCCTTCACCCAACGGTAGGAATGAAAGTTGTGATAGAATCGCACAACCTCCTCGAGGGTTTCTTCCAGACTGTGGGTGATCTTGAAAAGGCTAAGGTCCGTCGGCGAGATCAGGCCCTGGTCGAGCAGATCGTTGACGACAAACCGCCTCCATGTCTCCCAATAGCGGCCATTTGGTCGGTCGAGCAAAACCATCGGGACGATCGGGCTTTTTCCGGTCTGCATGAGAGTGAGCACCTCGCAGCCTTCGTCGTGGGTGCCAAATCCTCCCGGGAGCAGCACGAACGCGTGTGTTTCCTTCACAAAATGTAGCTTTCGGGTGAAGAAATACCGGAAGTTGATCAGCTTGGGATCGCCATGAATCGTTTGATTTGCCCGCTGTTCGAAGGGCAAGCGAATATTCAGGCCGAAGCTCTTTTCTGCGCCGGCGCCTTCCTGAGCCGCGCCCATAATGCCATCACCACCGCCGGTGATGACCATCCAATCAAGTTCGACCATGTGACGCGCGAGTTCCCGGGCGAGCCTGTATTCCTCTGCCTCGGCTTTCATCCTAGCGCTCCCGAAGATGGCCACTTTGCGAATTCCCTGGTATTTTCCGAAGATATTTGAGGCATGTCGGAGCTCCCGCATCGCGCGGTTATAGAGTTTTAGGTCAGCGATGCCTGTCTTGTCTTTTCCGAACCGCAAGACGGTCTCAATCATCTCTTCCAAGATTTCGGCCTGCCTGCCTTCGGCGACTTCAGCCACAAGAGTCTTGATCCGGGGGTCCTTCACTCTTTCTTTCATAACAAAACCTGTGCTGGAACTTCTGGCTAATCGCCCCAGTCTTTCCAGCTCACCTTAACATCCGAACCCATGATCATAGTCATCCGCCCTAAAGCGTCAAAAGAACAAATCGCCGAGGTCATCTCCGAAGTCGAGAAGCTTGGCTACACGCCTGCACCCATTCACGGAGCGATGCAGACGGTGGTTGCCGCAATCGGCGATGAACGGACGCATGCGAATCTCGAATCACTCAGCGCCTTGCCTCAAGTCGAGAGCGTCCTGCGCGTCCAGAAGCGCTATAAACTGGCCAGCCGGGAATCGCATCCGGAAAATACGGTCGTCAGTGTGGACGGATTAGAAATTGGCAGCAACCAGTTCTGCCTGATGGCCGGACCCTGCTCGGTCGAAAGCGAAGAGCAGCTCCTTGCCACCGCTGCAGCCGTAAAGGAAAATGGGGCCAGCGTTCTCCGCGGAGGCGCCTATAAGCCGCGCACCTCGCCATATGAATTTCAGGGCCTCGGCAAGGAAGGCCTGCGCCTCCTCGCCCTCGCCCGGAAGGAGACCGGACTCAAGATCGTCACCGAAGTGCTGAGCGAGCGGGACGTCGAGCACGTGGCCGCCGTCGCGGACATTCTCCAGATCGGAGCGCGGAACGGGCAGAATTTTCAACTTCTCATCGAAGCGGCGGGAACCGGTAAGCCGATCCTTCTTAAGCGGGGGATGAGCGAACGCATCGAAGAGTGGCTGCTAGCTGCAGAATACATCCTTGCGCACGGAAACCCGAATGTCTTGCTCTGCGAGCGCGGAATCCGAACTTTCGAGACGTACACCCGCAATACCCTCGATCTGGCGGCCGTCGCTGCCGCCAAGAAGGAATCTCATCTGCCAGTCATTGTGGATCCCAGCCAAGGTTGCGGACGCGCGGATCTCGTGGTTGCGCTTTGTTGTGGGGCAGTGGCGATGGGTGCCGACGGATTGCTCGTCGAGGTTCATCCGAATCCTGCTGAGGCTTTGAGCGATGGCCAGCAACAGATCGATTTCGCCTCTTTCAAGCAGCTGGCGAGCGCTCTCCCGCCATTTCTAACTGCAACAAAAAAAACCTGGCTAAAGCCTTCAGGACTACGAACAAGCGGCGCCACTGGCGAGGCAAGTTATGCCTCATTTCCATAGAACTTGATGCCACGTTGAATTTTCGGCCGTCCATTGAGCGAGCGCCACTTGTTGCTGTCCCGTAGCGAATAGATGCAGCCGCAATACTCCTGCATGTAGAATCCCTCTTCCTTCGAGATCTCGACCATGCGTTGCGCGCCGCCTTTCTTGCGCCAGTTGAAGGTCCAGTAGGAGAGACCAGGATAGTGAGAGGCAGCGCGCACGCCACAGCTGTTTATCTGATCCATATTTTTCCACCGAGAGATTCCAAGACAGCTGGTAATCACGGGAAAACCGTTCTCGTGCGCGTAGAGTGCCGTACGCTCAAAGCGCATATCGAAGCACATTGTGCAGCGAGCGCCACGCTCCGGCTCCCATTCCAAGCCTTTGGCACGCGCAAACCAATTCTCGGTATCGTAATCCGCATCGACGAAAGGAATCGAATGTTTCTTGGCGAAACGAATATTCTCAGATTTGCGGAGGTCATACTCCTCACGAGGGTGAATGTTTGGATTGTAAAAATAGACCGTCAGATCGATGGCAGACGCTCGCATCGCCTCGATGACTTCTCCGGAACAGGGGGCGCAGCAGGAGTGCAAAAGTACCCGCCTCTCTCTTCCGGGGGAATCGAGAACCGGACGTTCGAGTTGCTGTGGCGAGCAAGCAGAGGACATCAAATTACTTTTGGAACACGATCATTCGGGCGTCAACCGCGGTAAGATCATTCACCCAGCGCAGTGGAGGTTCAGGTTTCATATATGGAGCCCAGCGTGTATCTATTTTCCCGTCCTTGCCGCGTCGGGAGACAGGATACCAATCCATCCGCGGAGGCACGTGTTGGAGCCTCACCTCACGGCGGGTGCGCGAGCCCTTCAGCCAGACGCCGTCCGCTCCATGAATCTGAGCATTGTAGATCATGCTTTTGCGAAGAAAGTTCCAGCCCTGATCGCTTTCGAAGGCAAGGCGCCCAATCACCTTGAATAGACGCGTCGGACGATTGGTAAAAATCGGGATCTGCGCGTTCGGCGGCTTGGCCGGAAAATCCTGAAGCGATCTGTAATAGACAGCCGTTGACTTTACGGACGCGCAGCCTGCGAGCAAAACCAAGATTCCGACAGAGACTGCAAGAATGGGAGTTGCACGACGCGAGCTCATGAGCGTTAATGTACGGCAACATTGCGATGCCGTGAAAACGAAAATCGTGGTCAGCGCGGCGCTGGCGCTTGCCGCGGTGCTTGGGTTGGCACAAGCGGGCCCTCAACTTGGCATTTCTGCGCGGGCGGGTGTTGGATGGTGTGCTCCGGCGAGCGCCATTTGTCCCCCTATCAAGCCCTACCCGAAGTGCATTCATTGCGCCTGGCCGACCTCCTATTACCCGTGGTATTATGGCTATGTTTCGTCGCCAGTCGACGCTTCGACCAGCTTCAGTAATGTCTCGCCAGTTTTCGACAACGGCCAAATGGGGATTTACCGCGTTCCGGCCCCAATTATTTCTCCTTCGCCGGTGACAGCTCCGGCAGGTCCTACTTTCGGCTGGCAACGCTGATTTCCCCCGCAGAAGTGCGGCCTT
>DATLIT010000022.1:0-6491 GCA_035539295.1 Terrimicrobiaceae bacterium
CAAGTTGTTCGCCTTGGTGCGAACGACGCTGATTTTCGACGGAACCCTATGCACAGTATTGCTCGCGAAAGTTAACTCATGCCGCGCATGAGAAATGCATTTTCGCATCCATCGTTTGATGGTCGGTTTCCCGCATGACGCCAGTGGTCGTATTTTGCATGCAGCCGAAAGAAGAGCTTCGGAGCTTCGTGTATCAGGAAGCTGCTAGGAGGTTCAGATAAACTTACGGGATATTCGCGTTAACGAACGCATTCGTGCCCGGGAGGTGCGGGTGATCAATGGTGTTACCAACCAGCAGATGGGAGTCATGCGCATCGAGGAAGCTCTCCGGCACGCTCGCGCGATCGGTCTCGATCTGATCGAAGTTGCCCCAGGAGCACAGCCTCCCGTATGTCGGATCGTCGACTTCGGAAAGTTTCGCTACGATCTCTCCAAGCAGGAGAAGGAGAAGAAGAACTCTTCCGGGAGGGTAAAGGAGGTCAAGTTCCGCGTAAACATCGACGAACACGACTACGTGACCAAGATCCGGCACGCGGAGGAATTCCTCGACAAGGGCAACAAGGTGAAGATTCATTTGCAGTTCCGCGGCCGCGAAATGGCCCATCAGGAGCTCGGCATGGAAGTGGTTAATCGCGTCAAGAACGATCTCGCCACGATGGGTCATGTCGATATGGAGCCCAAACTCGTCGGCAAAGCCATCGGAATGACGCTTTCGCCTCTACCTTCGAGCAAACGGAGACGGAAATTCAGCAAGAGCGACGAAGATCTCGAAGCTGAGTCGACTCCGTCGGATTCCGTTGAATAAACGCCGCCTGCTGCTCTTTGATATTGACGGCACCTTAATTACCTCAGGCGGAGCTGGTGAGGGGGCATTGCTCGATGCCATGCAGGAACGCTTCGGCGTTGAGGAGGACCTGAGCGGAATTACCATCGCCGGTGCAACCGACGCTCTCATCGCGCGGATGATGCTGGAAAAAAATGGGATCCCAGCTTCGTCGGAAAACATCACCGCATTGCTTGACGGCTACCTTTCTTTCCTCGGCGAGCGACTCTCGCGCCATAGAGGACGCGTTCTTCCTGGTATCATCCGTTTGCTTGACGCCCTCCGCGAGCGCAAAGACTGCGTGGTTGCTCTCTTGACGGGAAATCTGGTGCGCGGCGCGGAGATCAAGCTGAGCCATTACGGCGTCTGGGATTACTTCGAATTTGGCGCGTTTGCGGACGATCATCATGAGCGTAACGAACTCACGAGGTTTGCATGCGCGCGTGCCCTCGAGAAGCACGGCGAAGAGTTCTCCCCGGAGAACATCTTTGTTATTGGCGATACGCCGCGTGACATCGAATGCGGCAAGTTCATCGGAGCGAAAACAGTCGCCATCGCGACGGGCAACTATTCGCGCGATCAACTCGCCGCCCATAATCCGGATTTTCTCTTTGAAGACCTGTCGAACACAGACCACGTCATTTCAGTGCTGCTAGGCGAGTAAGCCCAAGCCGCTCTTGCCGAATCACGGGCGAATTACCTCACGGAGAACCTGAAGGGTCGTCTCGACGTTGCGCTCAATTGAGTAGTCTTTTGCGAGCAACATGCAGTCAACGGCAGTCTTGGCGGGGTCCCTGGTTTTCCAGAACTCAAGTGCGTCCGCCAAGCCCTGGACATCGCCGGGATCGACAACGTGCCCATGCACTCGAGGCGTGAGAATTTCGGAGAATCCATTGGCGCTCGTTGTGACAACAGGAAGACCGGCGGCGAGCCCCTCCAGGCACGCGTTGGAGAAAGGATCGTAGATCGTCGGTAATGTGAAGACGTCGGCCGCAGTGTAGAGCGCGGGAAGGTCCTGGACGATTCCCAAAAATTTGGCGTGGGGCGATAGGTATTGCTTGGTGCGTCCCCGCCCGGCAACCAACAAGAGCGTCCCGTCCCCGAGCATTTCGACCGCTTCGAGAGCGAATCGCAAGCCCTTTCGCTCCCAACCTGTCCCCACAAAGAGAGCACAAAAGGCATCCGCTGGGATGTTCAAACGGCGACGTGCTTCCGCTCGGGAGATCCGGGGAATGGCCTCACCAATCCCATTTGGAACAATACGGATTCTCGACTCTGGGACGCCGTGCCAATGAACAATTTCTTTCGCCACCATCTTCGAGTTGGCAATAACCAACTTCGCAGACGCCAAGACCTGCCGCTCGAGGGCAAGAAGGGCCGGATGTTTGAGATTAAAGATTCGCAGCCGACTCTTCCACGCAGATTCAAACTGCGACCTTCGTTGCAGCCAGGCCGCGTGAACACCGTCTCCAGCACGAAAGACGTCGCAGCCGGGCACTCGGTCGAGGCTGAGAACTACCTGCCCCGGTTTGCGTTGTTGCTGAAAGCCGCGCGCGAACTCCAGCGGCTCAGTCGCATTTAAGCGCACAAGGTCACCAAACGCCCAACGGTTCGGGGGCCAGTCAGCCGTAGTATACAGGGTCAGTTTGCACCCGCGCGAGCGCAACCCCGAAGCTAAGCGAAGTAGATAAGCCTCAGCGCCGCCGGTCGCCGAATAGCCCCGCCGAACCAAGCCGATATCGAGATCGGGTGCTTCGCTCATCACGAACGGAATTTGCTTTGTTGCATCTCGAGGATTCCGTATCAGAAAACAGCGCATGGCAGAGGAAGAATCAAGCGGGCGGGCTGTGCAGGACGTGCCCGTCGGTCTCCTGCGAGAGCCGAAGTCTTTGCTCTATTCGGTCGATGCGCGCATCGGAGGCTATGGCCGGGACCTGAATGCACACGAGAGTCTTCTCCTCGCTGATGAACGCGGCTACCTCGGCAAGGCGATTGGCTACGACAATCTCCAGCAGGACATCTCACCGCGTTACATCATGTCCCTTCATTGGCATCCAGTGCGGCTGCTTTCCAAACAGCCTCCTGCTCTCTACGATGACGCAAAAAAGAAGTACGTCGATTGGGTGGCCTCGGGCCAATTGAAGTCACGGAAGTACGACTTATTTCACGGGTGGTCAGGAAGTTCCCTCCGTTCACTCCGAGTCGCGAAAACGCGAGGGATTCCGTCTGTGCTTGAAATACCCCTCTGGCACATCGAGAAGATGCCGTCTCCACCGGCAACCTTGCAGCGCGATGCCGGCAAGGGAGGATTTCAAGCAGTGCTGGAGCGGGTTTTCACAGTGACGACTCAGCAGATGCTCGAGGAGTACGAGCTTGCCGACCTCTTGCTTGTCCCATCGGAGTGCGCGGCGAAGTCCTTTTCTGATGCCGGCGTTCCTGAGGAAAAGCTCTTCCTGCTTGGTGCTGGAGTTGACACCGAGCTCTTCCGCAACGACACCTTTTCGGAGGTAGCGAACGTGTTTTCAGCCGAGCGCCCGATGCGCGCGCTCTATTGCGGTGCGCTGAGTCGCCGGAAGGGCGTTCATATTTTGCTCGAGGCGTGGCACAAATTATCGCTTCCTCATGCGCAGCTTACGCTCGTTGGAACCGTCTGTGAGGATATCAAGCCGACGCTGACGCAGTTCGATAACCCGTCGATCAAGGTGATTGGTTTCCTTAGTTGTGTAGACGAGGTGTTTCGTCAATCGGACATTCACATTTTTCCCTCCGGATGCGAAGGAAGTCCGAAGAGTGTCTATGAGGCATGCGCGTCCGGATTGGCTCAGATTACCACCTTTGAGGCAGGTGATGTTGTCCGCGACGAAGTCAATGGGCTGATCGTTCCGCCCAATGATGTGATCGCTTTGGCGAATGCGATTCGGCGTCTCTACAAGTCGCCGCGGCGAATCCTCCAATATGGTCGCGCGGCTCGCCAGCGGGCGGAAACCGAATTTACCTGGGACCACTTTCGCGAGCGACTGGCTCGCGCGTATGACCTCGTGCTCCGGCGGAGCACCCTGTGAAGATCCTGCTGCTTCAGATCAAGCGAATCGGCGATCTGATTCTCACGACACCGTCGATCCGCTGCTTGCGAGAGGCATTTCCCGACGCGCAGCTCGCCCTGGTGACCGATGCGCCCTGCGCGAGCCTTCTGGACTCGATTGCAGTCGATGAGCGCTGGATTTACCACAAGGGCGCTGGTCTCAAAGGTATGGCTGGCTGGGGTTTGAATGCCTGGCTCAAACGTCGCCTTCTACCCTTTCGACCGGATTGGACGCTGGACTTCACCGGCAGCGACCGATCAGCGTATCTCGCCGGGCTCTCGCGTGCGAAGCGACGGGTGACTTTCGCGCGATTCCGGAAGAAACCCCTCCGAAAATTGATCTTTACAGATTTTGTCAGGTCGTCAGTGATCGAGCGCCATACCGCCGACCACTACACCGATCTGCTCCGACCTTTGGGAATCGAACGCGACAATGTGCCTCTCGATTTGCACCTCGCCGAAGAGACTTTCGTTTCCGCCAGGGCGCTGCTCGCCAGCGCAAGGGTGCCTTGTCCCTATGCCGTGATCCACGCCGGCACCGCTCGTCCGGAAAAATATTGGTCGCCGAAACGCTGGGCAGCGGTGATCGATTTCTTGCACGCGGAGCGCGGCTTGGTCAGCGTGCTAACCGGCTGGCATGATCCTCTCGAGAAACAGCACCTCGCGGAGATCAAATCGCACCTGCAATGCCCATGCGTGGATCTTTCTGGAAAAACGAATTTGGCCTCCCTGGCAGCTATCATCAAAGACGCAGGCTTGTTCTGTGGCGTCGACACTGCGGCGATGCACCTGGCGGACGCGATGAGGACTCCCTGCGTGGCGCTCTTTGGCCCGACTAACCCATACCAGTGGCTACCGCGTCATACCCGCTGTGTGGTTTTGCGCGCCGGTGCGGTCCCACCATTTGAGCCGCGGCAGAGCGGAGGCCCGATGCCAGAGATCTCCGCCGCCGCAGTGATCAACGCTCTCAAGGAGATACTGACCTGAGACCAAACGGCGAGGCCGCACACCGGGCGTGAAGATTAAGGCCCTGGCTTATTCGGCGAGCTGTCTTTGACCAGCCGGGCGGCCGTAAACTGATCAGTGATGAGGATATTGATCAACTTGCCTCGCAGAGCCCCCAGAATGGCCGCGTGCTTACGGATTCCCCCGGCAATCGCAACCGCCCGCGGTACCCGTTTAAAGGTTTCGAGATCGATGCCAATCACCCGGTTTCCGATGGCATCGCGGACTTCGCGCCCGCCCGAATCATAGAACCGCAGGCAAATATCCCCCACCGCGCCGCGATCGCGAATTTTCTGGAGCTCTTCCGCCGAGAAGACATTACCACTGCTCGCCACCAGGAAGGAGGGTTCTATAGATCCAATCCCAACAAGCGCGATCGTCAGTCTGCTGAACAAGCTGGTGGTTTGCCTGACATGGGGATCCTTTAGAAGGACGCCCGCCGAGCTCGCCGCCCCAACCACACCAGGCGCCGGCAGAAAGCACGGCTCACCATTTACCAGCCGCGCCAGTCGCGTCACCAAATGGTTGGCATGTGCCTCAGCCGACGGATTCCCAAGCCCACCGAGCACCTGAACGACGCGGCAGTCCTCGATCTTCCGGATCGGGTGCATGTGATCGACCATCGCCAATAACGACGCACTCCAGGACGAGACCCCGATCACCTCCTGCGAAGTAAGCGTCGTCATCAAAAAGTATGCTGCCGCCGCGCCGATCGCTGCCTGGATCGCTTCGTCGCTTTCGCTGTGCGACTCGGCAACAATCGCCTGCAGTAGGCCAAACTTTCTTTCCAGGGCTCCCTCCAAGTCGACAAAGGCGCCGGGAGGGCTAATGACAGTAGTCCGCACAATTTGATTGTCCTCGGCCCGCTTCAAAAGACGCGACACCGTCACCTGGGAAATGCCCAGGCGCTTCGCGATGTCCGTCTGAGTCAGCTTCTGCTCATGGTATAACGTCGCCACCTTCGTGATCAACCGGGTCTCAGGGAGTGCCGCCATGGCGTTGTGCACCCATGGTAACACAACTTGGCCGCCCCTCAATTGTGCCGACGGACGTGCCGACGGACGCCTGCATCGGATTGCACTGCAAAAATCCACGCCAACGTCGATCGAGGCACGATTCACATTGACAACCGCAGCCTCCCGCGTCCTACCCCTACCATGCCAGTCCCCAGTAAAATTTTTTTACGCGTTCAAAAAAATTGCCGGAAATCCCTTGACTTCCCAAACGCTTCGGGCACATTTTCCGCATTGTTATTCAATAATGTATATTTATTCACTAGGGACGGAATATGCTCGCTGACCTGAAGCGATCATGGCGGTTAATACCAAAGGGGTATTCCTATGTTGTCAGGCTGCCGCGATCAGAATGAAGCCAAAGAAGTTTGGACGGATTATCTACACGCCGCACTATGCAGCCAGCAAGTTTGGCGTCGTCGGAATTACGCAGAGCCTGGCCAAGGAACTGGCTCCCGACAACATCACGGTGAACGCTTTTTGTCCCGGGATCATTGAAACGGACATGTGGGCTTACAACGACTCCGCCTGGGGCAACAAACCCGGCGAACTCATGCAGGAATGGGTG
>DATLIT010000023.1:0-13277 GCA_035539295.1 Terrimicrobiaceae bacterium
GTGCATTAAGCTTTTCAGGTCGGGCTCGTCGAAGGCCTCGATTCTCGTCGCCAGCGACGAGTCGCTCAGAATGATTACGGGCGTGCTGTACTTTCGGGCAATGCGAGCCGCCTCGAGCGCGATGTAAAAACAATCCTCTACGGTCGAGGCCGCCAGCACCGCACGAGGGCTGTCGCCGTGTCCACCAAAGATCGCTTGGTAAAGATCGCTCTGCTCGACATTCGTGGGCAGGCCGGTGCTTGGTCCGCCGCGCTGAACGTTGACAACGAGGAGTGGAATTTCCGCCATCGACGCCCAGCCGATAGCTTCGCTCTTCAGAGAAATCCCAGGACCGGCACTGCCGGTGACTGCGAGATGGCCGGCGTAGGAGAAACCGAGGGCGAGCGAAACTGCGCCAAGCTCGTCTTCTGCCTGAACGAAAACTCCTCCATATTTGGGAAGCTCGCTTCGCAAGATCTCCATGATGGAAGACCAAGGGGTAATCGGATAACCGGCGCCGTGACGCACGCCAGCGGCAATCAGCCCATAGGCTAATGCCTGATTCCCGTCCATGGTCACCTGCGCTCTTCCGGCCGCAGCTTCCAGCCCGGGTTCGAAGCGGTAGAGGCGCGAAAGCACATTGCCAACCGGATAGGCGAAGCCAGCTTGGAACGCCATGAGGGCCGTGTTGGCTACATCCCCGGATTTCCCGCTGAATCGTTCTGCGATTAGCTTCTTAAGCTTCTCCGTATCGAGATGAAAGATGCGGGCGAGCAACCCGAGGACAAAGATATTCTTTCCCTTGTCCTTCGCAGATCCGCCGAGCGCTTCGATGGTCAGCCCGGTGATCGGAACGCCCACATGAACGAACTGCTTCTTATTTGGGTCGGGCTGAACATTGTCGGAATCGTAGAGCAGGACTCCACCCTCTCGGAGAAAGCCGATATGCTCCTGATAGCTGTGCTGGTGCAATGCCACCAGGAAGTCTGCTTCGTCTCCCGCCGAGAGAACTTCCCCAGATCCGATGCGCACTTGGAAAATGGACGGGCCTCCCGAGATCGTGGACGGGATCGTCATATAGGTTATAACTTCCTGCGCGCTCCGGCCAGCCAACCGCGCCAACATCGCGCCCGCAGACTGGATGCCGTCCTGGGAGTTTCCCGCAAGGCGGATAACGGCATCGCGGATACTTTGCGGTCTCAGATCCGCCCGAAGCCCTCCAATCTCGGAGGACGTTGCGTCTTGCAGAACAGGGAGAAAACTCACGATAAAAAGGTTAAACTAACTATCGTCCCATTGATGGGTTGTCAACGTGTGCATGAAGATGCGCCCGCGAGTAAGCGAGGCGCCTGGGGGCCTCGCGGCGTTCGCCTCTTCCTATCTCTAAAGTAGTTCCAGCTCGAGCGAAGCAGGCGGAGGCGAAGTCGCCGTCGGCGCGCTAGTCAACAATTTTGTCGAATAAGGATGTGGATTTCTCTTGAGAATTTCGCGCAGGAAGGGCGCCGTCCGGCTGCGACGGGAAAGCGCGACCTCCTCGGGTGAACCGACGGCAACAATCTCCCCCCCGTTAGCTCCGGCTTCCGGACCAAGATCCACGATGTGGTCGGCTTCCGCGATCACGTCCATGTGATGCTCGACGACGACGACGGTGCCGCCCTCGTCAACGAGGCGGTGAAGAATATTGATTAGCTGGGCGACATCATATGCATGCAGCCCAATGGTTGGTTCTTCCAGAATGTAGAGAGTTGACTTGCCACGACGGCTCGTCTGGACCTCCTCGGCGGCAGCGGTGGCGCGCCGCGCGAGTTGCGAGACGAGCTTGATGCGTTGGGCCTCACCGCCGCTCAATGTCGGGCTCGGCTGGCCGAGCTTCAGGTAGCCGAGGCCGGTTTCCACCATCAGGCGCAGGGCGCGGCGAATTTTCGGGTGCGCGCCAAAGAACTCGGCGGCCTCCTCCACGGTCATCTCCATGACATCGCCGATCGATTTGCCGTTGTATTCAATCTCGAGCGTCGCTTCGTTGTAGCGCTGCCCTGCGCATTCCTGGCAGGGAATGTAAGAAGGGGGCAGAAAATTCATCTCGAGCTTGACGACCCCCTGGCCTTGGCAAGATTCGCAACGGCCGCCTTCGTTGTTGAACGAAAAACGACTCGCGCTGTATCCGCGCATGCGTGCAGCCGGAAGGGTGGCATACAGCGCCCGAATTTCATCGAATACCTTGATATACGTCGCGGGAATTGAACGCGACGTCTTGCCAATCGGAGATTGATCGACCTCCAAGACCGCTCCGAGAAGCTCGGTTCCTCGGATGGCGCGCCACGGTGTGCCGTTCCCGGACTCCGCGGGCCGAGCGCGCCGGGTGGACGCAGATTTTCGCTGGAGTGCTTCCTTGACGGCAGCAAGCAAGACTCCGCCAACAAGAGTGCTCTTGCCCGAGCCCGAAATGCCGGTCACCACGGTAAGCCGATTGACAGGGAAACGGACATTAAGATCCCTGAGATTGTGGAGTCGTGCTCCCATGACTTCGATACACCCTGGAGCGTTCGGCAAACTCCGCCGGAGCCCGCGAAACGGATGGATCATGGGGTGCTTCAAGCATCGACCGGTGAGGGAATTCGGAGTGGCGATAATCTGCGCAATCTGACCCGTGACGACGACCTCGCCGCCGCGGGCGCCGGCATGTGGTCCGAGATCGATGATGTGGTCGGCGCGCCGCATGGTTTCTTCGTCATGCTCGACGATGACAAGTGAGTTCCCCTGCCTGGCGAGGGTTTCCAGCGCCTCAAGAAGTTGGGAGTTATCGCGTGCATGCAGACCGATGGTCGGCTCGTCAAGGACATAGAGCACGCCCCGCAAATTGGATCCAAGCTGGGCGGCAAGGCGAATGCGCTGCGCCTCGCCGCCACTCAGTGAGTTGGCCGCCCGATCCAGCGTCAGGTAGCCCAATCCTACCTGACAAAGGAAGCGCAGACGCTGAACAATTTCGGTGAGGATGTCGGAGGCAATTTCCTTTTCGTTCCCCCGAAACCGTAGCCGTTGAGTTTTCTTGAGGGAAGCATCAGCAGCCAGTCGCGTGATGCTGGTAATTGTCTCTCCATGGAGGAAGACGCTTCGCGCGGTTTCATTGATGCGTGTTCCACGGCAGACCGGACACGGACGTGCTTCGCCATCATCAAGAACCTCGTGGCTGCGTTCCTCGGCGAGCTCGGCTTCGAGTTCCGAGTCGAAGTCCTTCTCCGAATAGTCCTCCCACACCTCTCCAAAGCCGCGGCAATGCGAGCACCAACCGTGCGGCGAGTTGAAGGAGAAAAGCCTCGGATCGAGCGGCTCAAAGGCGCGTCCGCACTCCGGGCAATTCATTTCCGAGCTGACGATGTGAAACTTCCCTTTGCTGTCTCGAACGCGAGCCGAGCCTTTGCCGATTTCAAGCGCCCGGCGGATGAGATCTCGCGCGTCGCGGCGAGGCAGAACTTCGCCGATCAGGGCGTCGATCGAGTGTTCCTTAAACCGCTCGAGCTTCGAGAAGCTGGCCACAGGCGTAAGCGCGCCGTCCACAAGGAGAAGATCGATACCATTGCGCGCCGCCCAGTGGGCAACTCTTGTATGGAAGCCCTTGCGTGCTTTGATCAGCGGAGCAAATACCTGGACGGCTCCACGGCTGGCGAGCCGCTGAACGTTTGCGGTAATCGCAGAAAGCGTTTGCTTCTCGACCGCCACACCGCAGTCCGGACAATGTTGCGTGCCGAGCTTTGCGAAGAGCAGCCGAAGGAAATGATAGACCTCGGTGACGGTGGCAACCGTGGACTTGCCGCCGCCACGGGTGATGCGCTGTTCGATGGCGACGCTGGGCGGCAGGCCTTCGATAGAATCGACATCCGGCTTTTCGAGCTGTTCGACAAACTGCCTTGCATACGCCGACATACTGTCTAGGAAACGTCGCTGGCCCTCCGCAAATAAGATGTCAAAGGCGAGAGTCGATTTGCCCGATCCGCTCAGCCCGGTAATCACGACGATGTTCTCTCGGGGAATGTCAAGTGCCACGTTCTTAAGATTGTGTTCACGAGCTCCGCGGAGGCGAATCGCGTGGAGAGAATTGCTTGTCGGCGGTCGTGCCGCCGGCTGAAGGAGCCGATCCTCGAGTCGCCCGCGCCGGTCAGCCAGCGCATTTCGAAGAAAGCGCCCAGTGTGGGAAGCGTCGCTCGCGGCAATCTGCTCGGGAGTTCCTGTGGCCACCACCTGACCACCTCCATCGCCAGCCTCCGGACCAAGGTCGATGATCCAATCCGCGCACTTAATCACCTCGAGATTATGCTCAACGACGACTACGCTTTTCCCCTCGTCGACGAGACGCTGAAGCACTGTTAGTAGCCGCGCGACGTCGTCGAAGTGCAAGCCGGTGGTTGGTTCATCAAAGATCAGCAGAGCACCGGCTCGGTGCGGCTCCGCAAGGTGCCCGGCTAATTTGAGACGCTGAGACTCTCCACCGCTAAGAGCATTGACGGGCTGACCGAGGCGAAGATAGTCGAGACCCACCTCAGCGAGGAGCCGGAGAGGCATGGCTATGCGCTCGTCATGCTGGAAAAAGGCGATCGCCTCACGCACCGTCATCTCCAGCACATCATCAATCGAGCGATCGCCAATCCGGATCTTCAGGACATGCGGTTGAAAGCGGCGTCCTTCGCATTCGGGACAGCGCAAGTAGAGATCGCTCAAGAATTGCATCTCGATCTTCTCGAAACCCAATCCCGCGCAGCGTTCGCACCGCCCATCCCCTGTATTGAAGGAGAACGAAGACGGAGACAG
This sequence comes from Terrimicrobiaceae bacterium, assembly GCA_035539295.1. Taxonomy (GTDB): domain Bacteria; phylum Verrucomicrobiota; class Verrucomicrobiia; order Chthoniobacterales; family Terrimicrobiaceae; genus DASTFP01. The sequence goes on from DATLIT010000023.1 coordinate 4,783, forward strand.
GCCGGCGGAGAGCGCCTCCGGGTGTGTGCCAAAAACTTCCCGGATTGCGTCGTATGCGCCCATGTAAACCGCGGGCGTGGAGCGCGGGGTTCGCGCCAGAGGGGACTGATCCACCATGATGGCGTCGCTGATCTCCTCTACTCCGGTGATGGAACGGCAGGTCCCAGACGCCTCATCCTCGTCGAACCGAGAGATGCCGTAGAGTCCGGCGTTGCCTGCCAGACTTCGGTAGACGACATCATGGACAAGCGAGCTCTTTCCGGAACCGGAGACGCCGGTCACGCAGCAGAGAACGCCGAGCGGAATATCAATGTCGAGGTCCCGAAGATTGTGATGCCGGATGCCGCGGAGTTTAAGGAGGTGCTTTGCCTGGCGGCGACGCGCGGGCACCGGGATCACTTTCCTTCCGGAAAGATACTCGGCAGTGAGCGAAGAAAATCCGGTCCGGGAATTTTCGAATTCGGTCGCCGGGCCACTAAACATCAGCGTTCCGCCGTCACTGCCGCGACCCGGCCCGATGTCAACGATGTGGTCGGCCCGTCGAATGACAGCCTCTTCGTGTTCGACGACGACAAGGGTGTTTCCCTTGGAACGCAGTGCATGCATGATGTCCACGAGCTTTCCAATGTCGCGCGGGTGCAGCCCGACAGTGGGTTCGTCCATGACAAAGAGCGTGTTGACGAGCGAAGCTCCCAGGCAGGTCGTGAGGTTGACCCTCTCAATTTCGCCGCCGGAAAGCGTTCGCGTTGGACGATCCAGAGTAAGGTATCCAAGTCCAACCTCGTTTAAGTAACGAAGACGCGAAGCGATCTGCTCGCGCAAGAGCATTGAGGTGGCGTCCGCAGCCGGCAGGGGTGTCGCGTCGATCACGTCGAGAAGGTCATGCACTGGAGTCGCCGCCATTTCGGGCAGGGTTTTGTGCACCGGCTCCAGCCGAAAATTGAGCGCCTCGGGCTGCAGGCGTGTTCCGCTGCACCGCGGGCACGGCTGGTAATTCCGATACCTGCTCAGAAGCACCCGGATGTGCATTTTGTAGGTCTTCGACTCGAGCCATCTGAAAAACCCCTTCACTCCGTACCATCGGCCCTGTTCCCACTCCTCCTCGGGGTTCCCGCCATCGCCTTCGATGACCCAGTTTTGATCTGACGGCGGCAGTTCCTCGAACGGGCAGTTCACATCAATCTCGTTTCGAGCCGCCGCCCGCATCAAGTCGCGCTGACATTCTTTCGAGTGACCGCTCTGAAACGGCTTGACGACACCAGCCGCAATCGAAAGCGACCTGTCAGGCATGACGCGGTTCCAATCGATGCCGATCGTTCGCCCGAAGCCGCGGCAGTCCGGACAAGCCCCAAGCGGGTTATTGAAGCTAAACAGTCCCGGCGTGGGAGCCCGGACGGCAATATCGCAGTGCGGACAATGCCAGCCTGTGGAGAAAGGATGGCTTGAACCTTCGTGCACGATTTGAATCTTTCCCGAGCCAAAGCGGAAAGCCGCCTCGATGGCTTCGTTTAAACGCAAATAATTTTCGGTGGAAACGGTTAGCCGATCCTGGATGACAGGCACGATCACAGGAAGTCTGTGTACTTCCGGGGCCTCGTCTGTCCGAATCGGCCGACCATTGAGCCAAACGCGCAAGTAGCCCTGCTGCCGAAGGAAGGCGAAAAAGTCCGCAGGGACGGTGCCGATCGGAGCGATGACGCCGAATGTCACCAAGACCTGACGCCCGCCGTATTCGCGCACGATTTCCTCAAGGACGGAGGTAGTGGTCTCGGTGCGAATCTCACGTCCACAGGATGGACAGAACGCGCGGCAAACCCTGGGAAAGAACTGCTTTAAATAGTCATTGATCTCGGTGATTGTCCCGACGGTTGACCGGGTCGTCTTGACGTGGTTGGCCTGTTCGATGGCGATCGCTGGAGGAATCCCCTCGATAAGGTCGGCCTTCGGTTTGTCCATCCTCTCGAGGAATTGGCGGGTATAGGGGCTGAAGGTCTCGACATAGCGCCTCTGCCCCTCAGCATAAAGGGTGTCGAAGGCAAGACTCGACTTGCCGCTGCCGCTGGGGCCGGTGACCACGATGAGCTGCCCAAGAGGCAGATCGAGGTCTAGACCGCGTAGATTATTTTGACGCGCGCCACGGACGCGTATGATCGAAGACACCGTCCACTCTACGACGGAAACTCACGCAGTCGCGCCGTCTTTCTCGACATTTTTGAGCTCTTCCGTGCGCAGCAGGACCCGCTGGCGCATAATTTTGCCGGACTTGAACTTCACCGTTGCGCGCGCTGGAATCACGACGTCGTGCTCGGGCTTGTGAGGATTGCGCCCGACACGCGACTTTGTCAGCCGGACTTCGAAAACGCCGAAATTGCGCAGTTCAACATCCTGTCCTCTGGAGAGGGCTTCGGTAATATAATCCAAGGTTTTCTGGATGACGTCGAAGACGTCCTGCTGGACAAGCCCCGTCTCCTTGCTGATCCGCATTACTAGATCCCGTTTCGTAAGATTAGCCATTCCAAATATCTGTTGCCTATGAACTTTAGTAAGCAGATCTTGGGCCGTTCGCAACCTTGCTTTTGGTTATTTTCTCGATCTTCCGGTTTGAGAGAGGGATTGGCGGACGAGTTTTAGGGGTGAGCTGTAGGCGTTGTCCCATTCCTGAATAGGCAGGGGCATGCGCTGGGTCCAATTAGCTTCGCAGGTCGATCCGGGCACGTTGAAGCGTTCTTTGGTGCCAAAGAGATCGGGGATCATATGAATCGCAATCCAGGAGTTGCTCGCGAAGAGCCCGCCAAGGAGGATCTCCTGGATTTCCGGGCTGAAGGCCTGAGGCAGCTTGGTGTCGGGGCTGCCGCAAAAATCCATCAGTTCCCACATGCCGTGGATGGCCGCATCGCGCAGTGTCTTGTCCTCACTTTGGGCGACAAGGAACAGCTCATCCCAGTGGGACTTGACTGGCGGGTGGTCGTGGGTGGCGTAAGTGGCAACGCTAAGGCGCTGATAGGCGGTGCCGGGGATCAGGCGATCCGAATTCCGCTCCCAATTCCGTTCCCACTGGGGGATCTTGAAACCGGGGATCTCCAACTGCTCCAAAGTCGGTCGCACATAAGGGGCAACCTCTCCGAGATCTTCGGCGATCAGGCGATATTTGCCGATTTCTTCGAGCAGCATCTTGAAGAGTCGTTCGCCATGCTGGCGGTTGTATTCGCAGTTTTCGTCGTTGCTGTCATCGCGATCCATGAAGCGCGGCAACTCCCCGCCGGTGATTTCCATTACTTGTTCGGGTGCTAGATCGAGAAACCTGGAATTCTCAGAGGGAGGCCACGGGAAGCCGTAGATCCTGAAAAAACCGAGTGCATGGTCCACGCGCAGAAGGTGGAAAATACTCATGAGAAGTCGCGACCGTCTTCGCCACCAGGCGTAGTTGTCCTCGGCCATCCGTTTCCAATTGTAGAGTGGAAAGCCCCAATTCTGGCCCCATTCGGCGGTGAACGAGTCGGCCTTGAAGGCCTTTTCAGGCGGCGCGCCGCTGGAATGCTTGAGGTCGAAGATATCGGGATCGCTCCAGACATCTGCGCTGTGTCTGCTGACCCCGACCGGGATGTCACCCATCAATGCCACGCCTTCTTGCTCTGCATGGGTGCGGACGGCCAGCCATTGAGAGTAGGCAATCCATTGGACATAGGCGTGGAAGCGCATCAGATCACGGAACCGTCGCTTCCTGCCCGCTGTGAGAGACTCTATCCAGACGCGGACGGCGGTGGGAGAACCGTGTTCCCGCGGCCATTGCTCACAAGCTTCGCATTCGTCATGCCAGCTCACGAGCGCGCGATGCGTCGCATACCCGGGGAGCCAATCGGCATGCGCCCGTTCAAAGTCCGCGAACGCCTTCGATCTCGATTTATCAGCCGAGCGGGAACGAAACGTCCTAAAAGCGGCGTAAAGGAGTTGCCGTTTAAGCCTTTTCACTTCGCGGTAGTGGACCGTTCCCCGGCGCAGCGCCTCCAGATCGTAACGAGCAACTATTCGATCGAAGTCCTCCTGGGTTAAGTCCGGGAGAACACCCGGAAGGGTGGCAATGGTGGTAGGCTCAATGGCCATTGCGCTGAACAGGTTGTAGGGACTGCAGTCCCCGCCTGTTTCATTGATCGGCAAGACCTGAACAACGGAAAGCCCCTGCCGAGCCGTCCAGGAAATCAGTTCTTTGAGTGCTTCAGTATCGCCAATGCCCAAATCTCGTTGGCCACGCACCGCGAAAACTGGAGCAAGGATACCCGCGATCTTCTTCTCGGGATTGAGCTCAAGCACATGCGCGTCTTACCCCGCCAGCCGCCACCTGACAATCGTGAACTGGGGCAGCGGAGGCTGTCTCGCACGGCGAATTGCCTGCCTGACGCCTTAGAGCGCGAATTTGAGCGTAACAATTTCGAACGGCTTCAAATCGAGATGAACGACGCCATTGCTGATGGGGAGCGGTTTCTCGTCGGTTTCGAGCAGATTCGTGAGCCAAGCTTTCCTGACCGGCAAAGTGGTGGTAACCTCCAGCGGGCCTCTGCCGCCCTCGGCTTCGTATAGCCGAAGAACAATTGCCGCTCCCGCTTCGGCGATCTTAATGGTTTCGAAGACGACTCCGGGGCGGCTGCCAAGGAAAAACGAATGCGAAGCAGGAAGGGTGCCGCCGGCGGGCTTAAGATCACGGATGATTAGAGGGACATTCAGGCTATAGGCCTGTTCAATAACCTGGCTATCGCGCAAATCTCCGATGTGCGGGAGAAGCGAATAGGCAAATCCATGTCGGCCGCGGTCCGCCAACGGGTCAGGGGAAATTGGGGCGCGGAGCAAGCTCAGACGCATGACATTTCCCTGAATGTCGTGTCCATACTTGCAATCATTGAGGAGCGCCACCCCGTATCTCGCCTCCGACAGATCGGCCCACTTTTGAGCGCAAACCTCGAATTTTCCCATGTCCCAGCTGGTGTTGGCATGTGTCGGACGCTCGAGATGGCCGAATTGAACCTCGTATGTTGCCCTTTGTGCGTGAACGTTCACGGGGAAAGCGACCTTGAGAAGTTTTTGGCTCTCCTTCCATTCCACTTCCGTCGGAAAATCGATACGAGCCGATCCCGCATTAAGGATGATCTGCTGTTCAATTCGAGACTTTCCAAAGCTGCGAACAACCCTGATGGCGCCACGCAAGGGACCGCTCTCGACGAGCTCGAGTTTTTCCAACCCCTCGAGGACGTCACACCGTTCTTTGTAATAGATGTCCACGTCCCAGGCATCCCAGCGGTCGGGAATGTCACGATGGAGGTGAAAGAGATTGCCTTGTTCGCTGAGGACCTCGCGGCGGGCGCGCAGATCGAAGACACTCGCCAGGTGCCCTCTGGTATTGACTTTCACGCGCAAGAGACCGTTCTCCAGAGTGATCCCATGTCGCGACTGGGAGGCTTGGACCGGCTGGTCCGTCGTGTGAAGGAACTGGTCGGTTTTCTCAACAACGATATAGCCGCAGGGCGGAACGTCGACGCTCGCGAGCTCCCCGCCGGGCAACGCGATGATTTCCCGGCGGCGGAAACCGAGGCTGTTCGCCACGAGAACTGGGTTCTTGAACGAGGAGCTGTCGACGAGCGTCCCGAGCGTCGCGAGCGCAGAATCGCGCACCGACTCTCCGAGTTGCCGAACGGCCTCGTAGTCGCGCTGGCTATCCTGATAGACCCAATTGATCGAAGACCCGGGAATAATGTCGTGGAATTGATTTAACAGGACGAGCTTCCACGCACGTTCGAGCGCAGCGCGATGAGTTCTCGGCAACTCCCTCAAGCCGGTGACGTCGTAAATGGCCCGCTCCGGGTCCGCCACGGATTCTTTGCGCCCCGGTGCCAGCGCCAGCGTAACGGCATCGAGGAACTCGGCGTCTCGAAGGAGGAGCTCGGACTTACGGTTGGCGCGTTTGTTTTTCGCCTGACTCGTGTAGGTCCCGCGATGAAGCTCGAGATAGAGCTCGCCGACCCAAACGGGCGGATCCTTGGCGTCGGCTTTCGCTTTTTCAAAAAACTTAATCGCCTTTTCCTGCTGGACCTGCGGCAGGCCGTCGAAGTCTCGTGCCCGGCGCGCTTTCTCCAGCATCTCGATGCTCGGGCCGCCCCCGCCGTCCCCCCAGCCGAAGACCAGCAGCGACTTTGTCGCGCGATCGAGCTCCCGGAAGTTTTGGACACTTTGCACGAGTTGACCGGGTCCGGTATCCGCGTTGTAGGTGTCCGCCGGTGGGAAATGTGCAAAGATGCGGGTGCCATCGATTCCCTCCCAGAAGAAGGTGTGGTGCGGAAACTTGTTGAACTGATTCCAGGAGATTTTTTGAGTCAGAAAGTATTCGATCCCGGACTTGTCCATGATTTGCGGCAGGGAAGCCGCATACCCGAATACGTCCGGAATCCAAACGTCCTTAGTCTCATAGCCGAGCTCTTTCTTGAAAAAGTTTTTGCCAAAGAGGATTTGGCGGACCAGCGATTCACCGGAGACCAGGTTGCAATCGGTTTCCACCCACATCGAGCCAACCGGCTCCCATTGTCCGCGACGGACAGCTTTTTTTATGCCCTCCCAGATCTCGGGATAGTAGGACTTCATCCAGGCGTACTGCTGTGCTTGCGAGCAGACAAAGACGTAGCCGGGATATTTCTCCATGTAGTTCAGGGCGGTGGAAAACGTGCGGGCACACTTGCGAATCGTCTCCCGCAGCGGCCAGAGCCAGGCTGTGTCAATGTGGGCGTGACCGACCGCGGAAAGCGTGTGGACGGTATCCCCGTTGTGACGACGCATGACACCGCGCAATGCAGCCGCTGCCCGCTTGATGGTGGAGGGATCGTCTTGATCGAATTCGTTGACCGACTCGTTCAAGGCATAGCGCAGTTCGGCGCGGCGCTGTGAGTTCTCGGGCAGCGCATCCATTGCTTCGGCGGCAAACTTGAAGTCGAAGTAGAAATCGAACACCTCCGAGTTTCGACAAGCCAGCTCGGCTTGTTCCAGGCGGAAAAGCGGCTTGCCATCATAGTCGGGAAGGTTGAGTCCGAGGGCAGCTCCGGTGGAGTCCGTTCCACCGTTGGCAGCGGCCTCGACAAAGAACTCGAATCGCTCGCCACCTTTCGCCTTCGCGGTGATCTCGACCTCGCGTCGATTCAGATTCAAGGCGCGAATGAGGCGGCCATTTTGATAAATCGCTCCCTCAGCGGCGAAACCCTCCGGTCCGAGGCTGGTCAGGCGCACCAGAGCGACGACTTGGCGCCCCTTCCAATCCGCAGGGATCTGGCCTTGGAAGCGGAACCACACAGTGTCCCACAGCGAGCCCCACATTTCGCCAACGGAGAACGGTCGATATTTCGCTTTAAAGGCGCGCTCCGGCGGAACTGGTTCCCCGTGCACAGCCCACGCGGCGATCTCGAGCGGAGCTGTCGGCCAATTGACCAAGTTTTCAATGCGTTTGAGAGTCTGTCGGATGCGGCTCTCTGTCAGGAGCGGATGTTTGAGCATGCGAAATTCGCAAACCTAATCGGCCAACTCATGCTGTCCAGCAGCTTCGTCTCGCCCGCCTGCGAGAGGGAGTGAGTTTTCATTTCCTCGTCGGCTGGCTCGCGAGCAGCGCGTCTTTCTCACAGCTCACCAGCCGTTCTCAATGGACGTCCTGTCGCTGGTTGTTTCCGGCTAGCTGCCGGAGTTTAGGCGACGAGAAGTGATGCGATCTGTCGACGGAAGAGCGCAGACCCTCCGCTCGCCGGGTGCCGCACGCATACGGCCGATGGAAGTTGAGAGGCAGCAACGCGCCCCACAGCCACCACACGGACGCCCGCAAAGAGACTCAGAAAGGTGTTTAGGATAGGTGCGCTTGCTGCCACTTCGGCATTGGTCGGCATCCGATTGCTCAGCATGCCGAGGCGCGGGGCGAACGAATGCCATGGAAACACGTTCCACAGAACAAATTCGTCGCCCCGCATTCCCAGGCGGAGCAGCGTGCCCCAGACAATGCTTGCGGTCGGCTCGGAAAAACCACGCGGCGCTTTCTCCAACCTGCTTGTCCGTCGGGGCTCGATTGCAGAGAAAACATTCTCCGGCGCAACTCCCGGATTTGCGCCCAAAAGCATTCGTTCGGAAGTCATCGCGATGCCGGTGAAATGCCCGCCGCGATAGCCGAGAGCCTCTCCGATTAATGCCAGCTGAGCTTTGCCGATGCGCTCTGACAGATACGCCCGCAGTTGTTTGCGTCGGATCGCCGGCGCTTCCGAACCGATGTCGTTTGTTGCATCAACCTCCCACCACGGATTGAAGACGGCACCTCGTGGCGAAGACTTCAACAGACTTAAGAGCCGTTCGATGGATTGGTCGATGGCCCCATTTGTACCTTATAACAAGAAACTTAGAACAAGAAAATCACCAGCGAGATGGAAGAGATGCAGGCGCGCTTATGTAAGCGCGCAGCGAAATCCAGGGGCGCTTGGCACAATGAC
>DATLIT010000024.1:0-10112 GCA_035539295.1 Terrimicrobiaceae bacterium
GGACCCTTGAGATGGCAAGCGAGCGCCACGATGGCACTCGAGTCGACGCCTCCGGAGAGATATGCACCCACCGGCACGTCCGCGCGAAGTCTCTTGGCTACTGCTTTCAGGAGAAGATCCTGGAACTCATCCACGAGGCGACGCGGATCTCGGCCTGGGTCCTCCTCCTGTCCGCTGTCGGGAAAATCCATCTCCCAATAAGTGCGCTCTTGGACCACCGGCCCACTCCCGGCATTGGCCGGAACGATTTTTAGGTAATGTCCCGGTGGCAACAGCTGCACGCCTTCGAAACAGGTCACCGGCGCCGGCAAAGCGGAGAAGGTAAAGACGTGATCAATACCGCGCAAATCGGGCTTGGCGGGCACCATGCTCGAGGCCAGCAAACCTTTAATCTCCGAGGCGAACAGGAGCCAGTCACCTTGTCGTGTCCAGTAGAGCGGGCATATACCGAAGCGATCTCGCCCCAGGATTAGCTGTTGTTTTCGTTCATCCCACAACGCGACGGCAAATTGCCCGCGCAACCGAACAAACATCTCTTCCCCACTCTCTTCCCACAGGTGTGGCAGGACTTCGGTATCGCAATGCGTGACAAATCGATGGCCCAGCGCCTGCAACTCGGCCCTCTGCTCGACGTAATCGAATAACTCACCATTAAAGACGACCGAGACGGAACGGTCTTCGTTGGCGATCGGCTGCTGGCCGTCTGCCAAGCCGACGATGCTGAGCCGCCGGGAGGCCAACTGAACCCCATTACGTCGAAAATAGCCTTCCTCATCCGGACCTCGATGGATTAGCGCCTGAGCCATAGCTTCAATGGCGCCCTCCGGGGCTGTCCGCTCGCCTGCCAAATCGAGAATGCCTGCGATGCCACACATACCGTTCCTTCCGTCTATCGTTTTCGGACTTGTTGCCAAGCCGGCGTTTTGTCAAAAAATTTTGATCTTCCCAAGAAGGCCTGGCCTTAGGAAAAGAGGGCCTGACATCCCGAACGACTGATTTCGTTTTAGCGCTGCCCCAAAACCTATGCACAAAGAAGGTATTGCCATCGTTGGAGTCGGTTGCCGATTCCCCGGCGGTATCAACGACACTGAATCGCTTTGGAAGCTCCTCCTCGAAGCCCGCGAGGCTCTCTCTGAAATTCCTCCGGACCGCTGGAATCTCGAGCGATTCTACGATCCCGAGCCGGGTATCCTAAGCAAGTCCGTCGCAAAGCGCGGGGGATTTATCGATGGAATTGACCAGTTCGATCCGCAGTTCTTTGGAATTTCGCCGCGCGAGGCTCCCTACGTGGACCCTCAGCACCGGCTCGTTCTAGAAACCGCTTGGGAAGCGATCGAGGACGCGGGCATCGTTTTGGATCTGGAACGCGGAACGGATCTGGCCGTTTTCATGGGGATTTCCCACAACGATTACCAGGTGATCCAGGGCACTCCCTGGGACTCCTCGGGAATCACTCCGCATTCGCCTACCGGCACGGCACATAGCATTGCGGCCAACCGGATCTCGTATTGCTTCAATTTGCGCGGGCCGAGTATCGCGTTGGATACGGCTTGCTCCTCCGCATTGACCGCGGTGCATCTCGCCTGCGAGCACATCTGGTTTGGCCATGGAGATATTGCCCTTGCCGGAGGTGTCACCGTCATGATCACGCACGGCGGGTTCATTGGATTTTCGCAGGCGTCGATGCTTTCGCCCGACGGGCATTGCAAGGCATTCGACGCCTCAGCCAACGGTTTTGTCCGTGGCGAAGGTGCAGGAGCCATAATCTTGAAGCGGCTCTCCCGAGCCATTGAGGATGGTGATCCAATTCATGCAGTCATCATCGGGTCGGCAATGAACCAGGATGGCCACACGAACGGTATCTCGCTTCCCAGTGCGAAAGCTCAGGCACGCCTTGTCCGGGACGCTTGCGCGGATGCGGGAATCGATCCCTCGCAGATCGGGTTCGTCGAGGCGCACGGGACGGGCACGGCCGTCGGCGACCCGATCGAAGCCCACGCCCTCGCCGAGGCTTTGTGCGCAAACCGTCCAGCCGACGTTCCGCTCCCCATTGGTTCGATAAAGACGAACCTGGGGCACTTGGAAACCGCAGCCGGTATCGCCGGCCTCGTCAAGGCGGCGCTGGTTCTTAAACACGGACAGATTCCGGCCAGCTTGCATTTCGAAAAGCCGAACCCGCACATCGACTTTGCCGCCCTGAAACTTCGTGTCCCCGTCGCCATGGAGGCCTTTCCCAAGACGAACGCACTACGAATGGCCGGCGTGAACTCCTTCGGCTTTGGAGGGTCCAATTCTCACGTAATTCTGACCGAGCCACCGCCACGTTCCAGTCCGACAACAGTGGCCTCGAACACACTTCGGGCCTGGCCGCTCATATTGTCTGCTCGTTCAGAAGGAGCGTTGCGTGCCTCGGCTTCACGATTGAAGGAGTGGTTGGAAACCAAAGAAAAATCCAATGGCAGCACCCCCGTGCTGCCCGATCTGGTCTATACCCTGGGTGCTAGACGCAATCACCACCAACATCGGCTTACCTTGGTGGCGCACTCTTCGGCCGACGTCATTCAGGAACTCGGCGTCTATACCCAAAACCCCGGCGCTTCGAAGGTCCGGAGTAGTTTCTCACCGAGGCGAGAGCATCCACCGCGGATCGCCTTTGTCATGAGCGGACAGGGGCCACAATGGTGGGGTATGGGCCGTGAGCTCATGTTACATGAGCCCGTCTTTCGCGGCGCGATCGAGGCGTGCGACGACGCCATGCGAGTCTGGAACTATTCCTTGCTGGAGGAACTGTCGCGTGACGAAGCAGACTCCCAGTTGAATCGCACTGAAATCGCCCAACCGGCGATTTTTGCGATGCAGGTGGCGCTGGCCGAACTGTGGAGATCGTGTGGAGTTTGTCCAGTTGCCGTTACTGGGCATAGCGTCGGCGAAGTCGCTGCTGCGTGCATCGCGGGAGTATTCAGCTTGGAGGATGCGGCCAGAATAATCGTCTTGCGAGCCCGGTTTATGGACGCATGTGCCCGAGGAAAAGGGACGATGCTCGCTGTAGGCTTGGACGAAGACCAGGCAAAGGAAATTGCGGTACCGCACGGCGAGGTCGTCACCATCGCGGCCTTTAATGGCCCACGCTCGCTCACTCTGTCGGGTCCACGTATTTCTTTGGAGGCTATCGCGCGCGATCTGGAGCAGCGGAGTATTTTCGCGCGGCTCGTCCGGGTTGACCATCCGTTCCACCATGCCCTGATGCAGCCGGCGGCGGAGGCGCTCGAAAAGGCATTGGCGGATCTCGCGCCCAAGCAAGAGACCATTCCCTTCTTTAGCACAGTCACTGGCGGAAGGCAGTCGGGAGTGGAGTGCGATCCCGGCCATTGGGCTCGCGGAATAAGACAGCCCGTCCGCTTCGCCTCGGCGGTCAGCACCCTGGCGGAGTTCGGTGTCGATGTTTGGCTGGAACTCAGCGCGCATCCCGCGCTCCTGATCTCGATTCAGGAATGCCTTGCGGCTCGTGGCGACAAGCACCCGGTCATCGGGTCGGCACGGCGAGAACGTGAGCACGAGTCGGTGCTGGAGGCAGCAATGGAACTGCATCGCTTGTGCGTGCCTCTCGATTTCGCGGCAATGACACCATCGCGACGCCTGCTTTCTTTGCCGGCTTACCCTTGGGACAGGACGCGCTGGTGGAACGAAGCCAATGATTGGCGCGAGGGCAGGCTGGCAGCCGGTGGTCGTGGACTGCTCGACTCACGGCTGCTGCGGGCCACTCCCACGTGGACCGCTCGGCTTGACAGCCGCCAGATGGCTTTCCTCAAAGATCATCGCGTTGAAAATTTTAGTATCTTCCCGGCGGCCGCGTTCGTTGAAATGGCGATCGAGGCCGGCGTGCAGTTGTTCGATGGACGACCCTTCGTCATTGAGGACTTTGAAATCAGAAAACCCCTCATCTTGCCTGATCCCCCGTCGGCATTGGCGCTGGAATTGGCCTACGACCCTGGCGGGCGCACCTTTACGATTCAAAGTCGGCTCGAGCACGGCGTCGCCTGGTCTGTTCACGTGGTTGGCTCCCTCCGCGGCGAACGCACTGATTCGGCATTTGCTTCATCTGCCTGGACCGGAGTGCAGAGCGCATCGCTACGCCCGGTCGAGATTAATGGCTTCTACAACCATCTAAGCGATCTGGGTTTGCGCTATGGCGAGGAGTTTCGACCGATTCGGGAGTTGGCCGCTGCTGGCGGCAGATCCGCTGGAAAAGTCTCGCTCTCCGAAAGAGTGGCACCTCGCGCGGGAGAGTATCGCTTGCACCCTGTGCTTCTTGATGGCGCCTTGCAGATCTTCTCCGCTGGCGCCGCCACCGTCGAGGGGCGGAGAACGCGTCTGAAGCTGCCCGTCCGCTTCGACAGAATTCTGTTTCTGCAGTCGCCTGGGGCAGCAAGTTTGGTGGAAGCTGGGGTGCAGCAATGCGGCGATGAATTTGTCGTGGGGCGAATTCAACTTTACGACGAGGCAGGCAAGCCCTGTGTGGTTGTGGACGGGTTCCGCGCCATCAGCATGAATCGGGCTCGTCGGTCGGGCGCGGCCGGGAGTCGTGACATCCTTTACCATGTCCGCTGGGAACGAACATCAGGTTCGTCGGGGCGATCCTCTCAGCAACCGCCGCCTCTCGGTCGATTGGAACAAGCAGCTCGATCAGCACTCGAGCAGGTCATGGCGGCGCGCGGGCGCGACAAACTCGAAGCATCGCTGGCCGCATGCGATGATCTCGCCGCCGCTCAATTGGCCAAAGGACTTCGGGCGATGGATCCCAAGATCTTCGCCAAAGGAATCGTCAATTTTAGCTCCTTCGGTGTCGCAGAGTCCATGCAGCCGATCTTCGATCGTCTGCTCTCGAAACTGACTCAACGCGGTTTACTGAAGGCGAACCCTGAAGGTTACCAAGCGACGGAGAAGTTTGAAATCCTCGCCGATTCAGCAGACCGCGAGTTACGGTCATTCATCTCGGATAATTCCGGCCACCTCACCGAGGCGCTGCTCTGCGCCGCCACCTGTGCCGAGTTGGGGCCCGTGCTGCGCGGCGAAAAGGACGCAGTTCAGATTCTCTTTGCAGGCGCCGGAGCGGATTTGTTGGATCACTTCTATGGCGACGGGCTTTTCACCAGTCAATGGCTTGGCGCGATTGCCGCGGCTGTTCAGGAGCTGGCCCGTCATCTACCGGAGGGGCGCGGCCTGCGCATCCTCGAGGTCGGTGCCGGGACCGGTGGTTTGACGTCCCTGGTGCTACCGCTGCTCGAACGCGGCTTGCACTCGTATATTTTCAGTGATGTTTCCGCCGCGTTCTTCTCGGGCGCCACGCAGAAGCTAGCAGCCTTTCCCGAGGTGGAGTTCAAGACGTTCGATCTGGAAAAGGCAGCTACCGAGCAGGGATTCGAGACGGGGACGTTTGATCTCGTCTTAGGCGCCAATGTGTTTCACGCCGTTTGCGACGTCCGCGTGGCTTTGCGGCACATTCACGAACTGCTCACCCCCGGAGGTACACTCTTGTTCATTGACATTGCCACTCCTCAACTCTGGACCGAATCCGTTTTCGGTCTGACCAGTGGCTGGTGGCGCTTCCAAGATCGAGATCTTCGCCCGGAGCACCCGCTCCTGGAGCGCTCTCAATGGGAAGCAGTGCTCAAGGAAACTGGCTTTTCCGAGACAGCATCGTTGCCCGGATTGATCGGTCCGGGCGGCGGTGAAGGTCAGATCGGGGTCCTCGCACGCAAAGGATGGCAGGAGGTCGCTTCCGAAACAGCTGCCGAGGCCGAGTCCCAGGGCCAATACCAAGTTGCGGAGAAATCATGGCTCGTTTTCGCGGATGATAAGGGGCTCGGGGTACAGTTGGCCGAGCGCCTTCGCATCGCGGGTATGCGATGTCGTATCGCCCGCCGTGGATCGCAGTTCGGAGCCGAAGAAGAGGATGGCTTCATGCTGCGAGCGGACGCTGCTGAGGACTGGAAACAGCTTATGGAAGTTTGTTCCGATGAAGCTCCCGAACGGATCGTCTACCTTTGGACCCTGGATGAACCTTGGGAAAGCGATCCAGTGCTGATGGGCACCGGTCCTTTGCTTCAACTGACCCAAGCAATCGAACTCACCAGACCAACGGCGAAGCTCCGCATCGATATGGTCACGCGCGGCGCGCAACCGGTCGGTCGAAACATGAACACCATGGCACCGGCGCAAGCTCCGGCCGTCGGGTTGCTGAGAGTAATGTGCAGCGAACACTCCAACTTCGTCTGCCGCGCAGTCGATCTGCCGCCCTCGGCTTCGCCACGGGATGAAAGCTTGCTCTGGGAGGAGTTGCTGCGTTGCGATGCCGAGCGCGAGATCGCGTTTCGGGGAGAAGCCCGTTATGCCAGGCGACTCGCCCGCGGGCGCCCGCACGAGGAGCAATGGCTCGACTCCGAAGTCCCACTACGACTGGACTCGCGCGAACGGGGGCACCTCGACACTCTTCGCTTTGTTCCCTTCCAGATGCCCTCCTGCGAGTCCCGCCAGGTGTCGATTGAAGTAAAGTCCGCCGGAATGAATTTCCGTGATATTCTCAAGGCGCTTGCCCTTTATCCGGGCGAGGCACCCGATGCGCGTATCTTCGGCGATGAAGTGGCAGGCATCGTCACCGCGGTCGGAACCGAAGTGACGCATGTCAAGCCAGGCGACCGCGTCTTTGGGATCGCCGCATTTGGTCTCGCCACCCATACGCTCGCGCGAGCCGGGGATATCCGCCGCATTCCGGCGAATCTTTCCTTCGATCAGGCGGCCACGTTGCCAGTCGTCTTCATGACTGCCTGGCACGCCCTCAAGAACGTCGCCCGAATGCGAGCCGGTGAATCCATTCTCATTCATGCGGGGGCCGGTGGTGTGGGAATGGCAGCGATCCAAATCGCGCAGCACTTGAAGGTGGAGGTCATCGCCACCGCCGGCAGCGCCATGAAGCGTTCTCTCCTGGAAACGCTCGGCGTCAAGCATGTGATCGATTCGCGCCGTGCCGACTTCGCCGAGGCCATCATGGAACTGACCGCCGGCCGCGGTGTGGATGTAATTTTGAATTCGCTCGCCGGAGAGGCTATTCCGATGGGACTTTCCTGCCTGGCGGAATTTGGTCGCTTCATCGAGATCGGCAAGCGCGATATCTACCAGAATACGCGCATTCCGTTGTGGCCGATGCGGCGAAATGTGTCCTTTCACGTCGTCGCCATGGATGCGGTCTTCAGTGGTGACGAGCAGCTTGCCTCCCAACTGCTCCAGGAGATTGCCGAGTTGGTTGAAGTTGGCGCTCTCTCACCGCCGCCGTTCCGCTCGTTTCCTGCATGCCGCGTGGATGCGGCTTTTCGGCTGATGGCCCAGGGCAAACATGTCGGCAAGGTGGTGGTCGCCTTTTCGGATGCTTTCATTGCCCGAAGAGCTGAACCGCTTGCACCTCCCTTCGCAGTCCAGCAGAACGGTTCCTATTTAATCACCGGAGCATTGGGCGGATTCGGAAAGGTCATTGCTCGGTGGCTCGTCGAATGCGGTGCCCGGTACCTCATCCTAGCGAGCCGAAGCGGCGCAGTTGCTCCGGAGGCTGAGAGCTTTGTCGAAGATCTTACGGCGCGCGGGGTGCACTTGCGCGTGGTCAAGGCGGACGTCAGCTCGCCTTCGGAGGTGTCGCGGCTCATGGCTGAGATTCGCGAGGGCGATCAGCGGCTGAGGGGAGTGTTTCATCTGGCCATGGTCATCGACGATGCACCGCTCAATGCCCTCACGAGCGAGCGCATGCGCAGTGTCATGGCACCGAAGGCGTCCGGCGCGTGGCTGCTGCACCAAGCAACCCGCGAAATGGACCTTGACTGCTTTGTCATGTTCTCATCCGTCTCGAGTATCTTTGGTAACCCAGCGCAAGGCAACTATGCGGCCGCCAACGCCTTTCTCGATGCGCTCGCCCACTATCGACACGCGCTCGGTCTGCCGGCCTTGACGGTCAATTGGGGTGTTCTCGGCGGCGAAGGCTACGTCGCGCGTAACGAGAGAGTCGCCGAATTCCTTGCCCGACAAGGAACGTCTGCTATCTCGCCGGGGGAAGTGACCGCGCTCCTCGATGCTTTCCTAGTCTCCCGCATCTCTCAGGTGATCGCTATTCGGGTGGACTGGGCCAAGTGGCGGCAATTCTTCCGTGGCGCGCAGGAAAATCCAACGTTTCAAGAAATCTTCGCCTCCGGTGTCGACGAGCAGGAAACAACCGGTGCCGGCAGCGACTGGCGTCTCAAAATCGAATCCACCCCGCCGGAAGAGCGGGAGACGGTCATTGCCCAGGCTGTTCGTGAGATCGTTGGATCCGTGTTACGCGTGAAGCCGGATAGTTTGCGCGATGATCAGCCCCTCACCGATCTCGGACTCGATTCGTTAATGGGCGCGGAAATCGAAAACTCGCTCGAAAGTGCCCTTGGCGTCGGGCTGCCACCGACAAGCTTAATGCGCGCACGCACCGTGAGCCAGATTGCTGCTTTGATCGCTGGTCACATGGGTGGCGTATCCGTTCAGGCCCCAATCTCGGAGCCGCCTCCTGCTGAACCGTCGCCGGCGGAAGAAGTCGATGTCGATGCGCTTTCCAACGAAGAGATCGACAAATTGCTCGAAGGCCAGGCCGGCGGCCGAGGGGTTCTGGAGATCGACACCGCGCGGCCACAGGCCAAGTCGGAAGTTGAAGTTGAAGTCTCTCCATGTCTGAAGACCGACGAACGCGTCTAAAGCGCTGGCTGGAAAGCGGAGAACTCAGCTTACAGCCGCTGACGTTCCCGCAACGCGAGTTGTGGGAGTCGTCGCCGCTTTCGGTGGCTGATCCCTCTAATCACATCTGCACCTTTATCGAGGTGCGTGGCCTGCTTACTGCAGAGGATTGCCACGCCGCCGTCCAGGAAGTGATCAACCGGCAGGAAGTGATGCGCCTCTCTGTTCTGCCGGGCAAAGAACAACCGCTCCAGATGATCCGTGTGAGCGGTACTCCCAAGATGCAGTTCCGGCATTTGTCGGTATCAGAACGACATCCCGAAGCTGTGGAAGAATTGATGCAAGAAGCGTTCAGCGAGCCTTTCGATCTCGTGCAAGGTCCGCTCTATCGTGTAAACGTGCTCCGTCGAGGTGCCGACGACCATTTGCTGGTTCTCACCATCCATCATGCCATCGCTGACGGTTGGAGCCTCGGAGCCTTCGTCCAAGACCTGTGCGCCGCCCACGTCTTGCGGCTGGCAGGCAAGACCGAGGGGCTACCACCAGTCCAGCTCTCGTATAGTGCGTGGGGCGCTGCTGAGCGAGCCTTTTGGACAAGTGCCGAGATCGAGGAACATATTCCCTTCTGGAAATCCGAATTGGCAGGAGCACAGCGGTTATTGACGAGTCCCGTCGACTTGGTCGCCATGGCCACGCCATTGCAAAGGTTGGTTTCCCATTTGCCGGTTAATCTCGGGCGCGTGGCACGCGATTTGGCTCGGCGCCACGGAGTGACGCTCTTCAGCACATTGCTGACGATTTTCCGGATCACGCTGTCGCGCTGGATGGATGCCCACGATATCGTCGTCGGCACTCCCATGGCCAATCGAAATAAGCAGTCAATTCGCGAGACGATGGGCTATTGTTCGGGCGTGGTCCCACTTCGAGGCCGGATCGAGCATGATCGTCCATTCTCCGATAGTCTGCGCGCTATCCATCAGATATCAGTCGATTCCTTTGCACACGCCATTCCCTTTGTCGAGCTGATGGGGGCGCTTGGAGATCGGCCGAGCCCTGGCCATACTCCTCTGTTCGACGTGCGCTTTGCCCTGCAGAATCACCCTGTGCCGGATGTGGCCGTCTCGGGTATGGCTTTCAAGCTCAGGATGCGTTCGACGGGGACGGCCCGTTTCCATCTCGGTTGCGAAATTACTGAGAATGGCGAGGCTTTGGAGGTGGTCTGGCTTTTTCGACCGAAACTATTTCCAAAAGAAGAAATCAACAACCTGGGTTCACTCTTCGAAGCGGTCCTGGCACGAGTCGCTCGCATGCCGGAAAGCCGAACTGCTGCCCTCACGATCTGAGACCGATGAACGCGACAAGTCCAACGA
>DATLIT010000025.1:0-7552 GCA_035539295.1 Terrimicrobiaceae bacterium
TCCGAAGTGGACAGTAGAAAGCATCCGGCCCTTTGTCCTGCAAACGATCGAAGCCTTCGGCGTGGCCCGCAGCATGTTCGCGAGCAACTTTCCTGTGGACAAACTCTTCAGCGACTTTGACACGCTCTACGCGGCCTTCCATGAAATCACGGCCTGCTTTAGCGCCGGGGAACGTCAGATGCTGTTTCACGATAACGCCGCCCGTTACTACCGGCTCTTGGATGTTCCTGAGCCAACTGTGAGTCCGAGTCCGAACTACGCACCCCTGTCTTTATGAAATACGCAACCAGATTAAATTCCTTTTCTAGTCGCCCCGAAAAGTTTTGGGGAAAGGCAAACTACAAGCCAAGCGCGCTGGAATTGATTCAGCGAGCGAGCAAGGTCAACGGACTTTCCGAAGTGGACCTCAACTTTCCGGATCACTTCGCCGGCACCACGCCCGAAGATATCATTTCCGGAGCGCGCGATCTGGGCTTGACGGTTAACGGGTTGGCGATGCGGTATTACTCTGAGCCAGAGTTCAAGCTGGGAGCCTTCACCAACCCTGAGTCGCGCGTCCGCCAGGCGGCAATCGATCTCACCAAAAGAGCGATGGACGTTCTCGAACAAACGGGGGGCAATTTGCTGACAATTTGGCTCGGCCAAGACGGCTGGGAATATCCTTTTCAAGTCGATTACGAAACGCTTTGGAAGGCGGAAATCGAAGGTATTCGGGAAGTCGCCGACCATAATCCTCGCATCGACGTAAGTATCGAATACAAGCCCAACGAGCCACGCTCGTTCAGCCTGCTGTCCAATCTTGGGATAACCCTGCTTGCTATCAAAGAGATTGGTCGTCCCAATCTAGGAGTAACCTTCGATTTCGCTCACGTTCTTTATGCGGGTGAGCTGCCGGCCTTTGCCGCCGCCATGATTGCGCGCGAGAGCCAGCTCCTGGGGATCCACCTTAACGACGGATATGGTCGCCGCGATGACGGCTTGATGGTAGGGACCGTCAACTTCATGCAAACCTTGGAGGTATTATTCCAACTCATGCGCAAAGGCTTCGACGGGGTCATCTACTTCGACACCTTTCCCGATGTGAGCGGCTTGGATCCGATTCGGGAATGCGAGAACAATATCGCCATGGTCGATGCCCTCTGGGATTTGGCTAAGACCTTAACAGGGCAATCGGGCTTGTTGGAAGCCATCGGTCGTCAAGATGCGGTGGCTAGTCAGGATCTCGTCCGACGGGCCATCTTTAGTCATAATGGTGCCGCGAGCGTCTCTACCAAATAGGCGCAGCGCGCTACTCAGTAGACAGCCGGCGCTTTCGTGATGCCATTGCTTAGAGAAAGAGAACACTAAGGAGAGTTGAGGAAAAGGGAATACAATGAAACTATTACAAGATCGAGTCGCGGTGATTTCAGGTGCGGCGACGCAGAAGGGTATCGGCCTGGCGACGGCGCAGCTTTTTGCGGAACATGGGGCCTCCGTCGCGCTCCTGGACCTTGAACGGCAAGAACCGCAGCGGGTTGCCGCTGCCATCGGAGACGCCCACCGCGGCTATGTGTGCGACGTGACTAAGAAGGATCAATGCGAGAGCGTGGCGCAGCAAATCATCCAGGATTTTGGCGGCGTCGATATCTTGATCAATAATGCAGGTATCACGCAGCCCATCCGCATCATGGGCGTTCAACCTCAAAACTACGACGCGGTCCTCGATGTCAATTTGAGAGGCATGTTGTATCTGTCACAAGCTTTTATTCCCCATATGATCAGCCGCGGGCGAGGCTCGATTGCTTCGACTTCATCGGTGTCCGCGCTGACGGGCGGCGGCTTTTTTGGCGGGCCCCATTACTCTGCGGCCAAAGCCGGCATGCTTGGTTTGACTAAGGACATGGCCCGCGAGCTTGCGCCCAAAGGCATTCGGGTTAACGCGGTCGCCCCCGGCATGGTTGATACCGAGATCCGCGGCGATCTGATGAGTCAGGAGATCTTTGACAAAATTTTGAGCACCATTCCGATGGGACGCATTGCCACCCCCACAGAGATCGCAAACATCTTCTTGTTCCTGGCCTCGGACCTCTCCTCGTTTGTCACCGGTGCGACCATAGATGTCAACGGCGGCATGTTCATCCATTAGAGCCCCTACGGACGTGGCCTCACGCGAACTGGCAATCATGCGCCTGGGGGCAGGTGAAAAACTCCTCTAAGCCGGATGAGAACGTTTATGCGGGTCAGAGTGGGCTGGGTCCGTCGTCAAAGGCGTAAGCGCCTTTCAGCGAAAATACCGTCTGGATAGTGAAAGGCTCGCTCGGGAAAAAGCGTTGCAAAAAATTATGAGCGTCACAAACAACGAGGAAAAGGGTGCGCAGTCGCGCACCTCGAACGAGCAGGTATCAGCCAAAACTTCGTCATCGACGGTTGCGGTGCTGGGCAGCCTGCACCTAGACATCATGGTGAATGCCCCCGACCGGCCAAGAAAAGGGGAGACGTTACCTGGCAGTGCCTGGAGTTACAAGGCAGGCGGCAAGGGAGGGAACCAAGCCGTTGCCGCCGCCC
Organism: Terrimicrobiaceae bacterium; assembly: GCA_035539295.1. Taxonomy (GTDB): domain Bacteria; phylum Verrucomicrobiota; class Verrucomicrobiia; order Chthoniobacterales; family Terrimicrobiaceae; genus DASTFP01. The sequence continues at coordinate 2,545 of DATLIT010000025.1, forward strand.
AGTTTGGGGCGCAGGCTTCTATGATCGGCCGGGTGGGGGATGACGATTTTGGTAAACGTCTGCTGAGTCATCTGCAAAGTTTTCAGGTTGACACGAAGCACGTCCGAACCGACCCCGCCGCGAGTTCCGGGATGAGCGTGGCCATCATTGATGCCGAAGGCGATTACGGTGCCGTCATCGTTTCTGGAGCGAATCTGCGGCTCGCCGAGGAGGACATTCGCGACGCGCTCCAAGTACTCCAGCGTGCGAGTGTTCTCGTGTTGCAAAAAGAAATTCCCGACGCCGCCAATGTCTTAGCCGCCGAGGCTGCCAAACGCCAGGGAGCTCGCGTGGTTTTCAACGCAGCCCCAACGCGGCCTCTGGATCCTCTGTTGGCCCAGAACGTCGATATTTTGGTCGTCAATGCCGTTGAGGCAGAGATGATGTGCGGCGTCGCGGTGGGGAGCCTCTCTGCAGCCGGGGAAGCGGCTGCGCAGTTGTCAAGCCAGATCAACAATGTAATCGTCACGGCCGGTGGCATGGGCCTCGCGCTGGTGGAGCGCGGGCAATCGCCTCAGGCCCAGCCAGCTCATGCCGTCACTTTAGTTGACACCCATGGCGCCGGAGATACGTTCATCGGCGCGCTCGCCGCCCGATTGGTGGATGGGTCAACGCTTTTGGAAGCCACTCGCTTCGCTAATGCCGCGGCATCGCTTTTTGTCAGCACAACGGCTGATCAAAAAAAGTCAGTCACCTTCGACCGGGTCATGCGATTTCTTTCTGTAATTCATGACACCTCCGGCAACCTCCAATCTTGACCGCGCGCCAACTGTTTAAAATCCCCTCGAATGAGCAAAATCGCGTTGTTAGAAGCACCGAAGGCAGCCGGCTCAATTTCGGGTCAAGAAATGAAGGTCGTTTGGGCGCAGCGGGAGAGGCCTCCATACTGCTCAGAGAGCGCGAAACAAGTCCCGCCGCCTGCTCCGTCCTTAGCGGTCCGACTCCGCGCGCGCTTGTCTAGTCTAACGGCCTTGGAAGCATACGCTCTCTTCACTCTCGTCCACCGACGGGTCACCGACAAGGACACCTTGCTTAAATGTGCCGCCGCAGAGGCTGGTGTGTCGGAAGCCCTGATCGTTAAGATCGCCAAAAAACTCGGCTTTGAAGGATTTCGTCAATTGCGGGAGGCTTTGCGCGAGCACAGCCGGTTGGCTCAGGCGGATCTGCACGAGCAGCTCTGTGTCTCTGGGGGAGCTTGCGCCCGGCTACAAAAGGTGTTGCACGCCTCCGTCCGCGCACTCGAGCAAGGCTTAGCGCGGGTGTCCCCCGAAGCGTTGGAGCGGGCGGCGGATTGCCTGCATGCGGCCCGCCATCGCGACTTTTACGGCGAGGGTGGATCGGGCCAGGTGGCCCGGGATGCCGCCCACCAGTTTCTTCGCATTGGGGTGCGTGCTTCCGTCTTTGACGATGGACAGCTCATGCTGATGTCGGCCGCGCTGTTGCGACGCGGGGATGTGGTGATGGCTTTTTCGCATTCGGGTCAGACGGCCGCGGTGGTGGAGGCCGCACGCCAGGCACGCCAAAACGGGGCGCAGCTCATCGCATTGACTAACCGTTCGGACTCCCCGCTCGGCCGGGAATCGGACGTGGCGCTCTGTGCTAACCTAGACAGCCTGCCCTGGGCGGGGGAAAACGCGGCGGCGCGCTTGGTGCAGCTCAGCGTCCTCGACGCGCTCTTGAGCGCTGTGGGCCAAAAAGATTACACCGCTACTGAGGTAAACCTTGGCCGCACTACTGCCGCGTCAGGCCGGAGCGGTTTTTAGGCCTTGCAGGCGGCAAAGGTGAGGAGGATGCCGATACAAGCTCACCAATGTTGCCTTGTCCAACCGTGCTCTGGCCGATGTATTAGCTTTATGACTGCAGCCGACGAGTACTGCATTCCATTCACCATAGTTCTCTAGACTCGTTGACAATCCCAACGATCGGCGTTGTCAAGGGATGAATCGTTTACTTTAGCGAGTAACTCCGGGGTCTCTGTCCCATTGTTAAAATCTGCTATTACTTTACGTCGTAAAGTTATTGTTTGGAGATGCTGTTGACGCAAGAGAGGAGCTACTGATCTTCTGCATCAAGAATTAACCAAGAGGCACCGCATGCTTAAGAATATTTCCTCCGTCATCAGCCCTGATCTTCTATGGCTGCTGGCGTCCATGGGTCACGGCGACGACCTGGTCCTCGTCGACCGCAATTTCCCCGCACTCCAGGTTGCCAAACAGACCTCGACCGGCCGGCTCATTGAACTGGCTGGTTTGAACATCCCGCAGGCCACACGCGCCATCCTCTCTGTGATGCCGCTTGACCACTTCGTTGAGGCACCGGTAACACGCATGCTCGTTGTGGATGACCACGAGCGCGTCCTCGATATGCAGAAGGAAGTGCTCGCGATTGCCTGCGAGGCTGAAGGTCGCCAGCTTAAGATGGGCGCCCTGGAGCGTTTTGCCTTCTATGAAATGGCCAGTAAGGGCGCCGCAGTCGTGCGCACTTCCGAATTCCGTCCTTACGGTTGTTTTCTCCTGAAGATGGGCGTCATTGACGACCGATCGTGAGCAATATCCTGGAGATGTCGGTTTGTCATGAGGAGGCCCTGGGCGCTATCGCAGCTAACTTTACGCCGTGAAGTTTTTCCTGGGAGAAGCGCTTGACCTGCTAAGGGGGGCGGCGCGACCTTAGTGTGCAACCGGAAAACGATGTTTCTAAGACAACTGTAAGCTTATGACGCAGATTCACGGCCATTTGGGGAACGCTCAGATCGCCTGCCGTGAGCTTATTCTAAGCGCAATCGATAAATTCACGCAACCAAAACTACCTATGACAAAGCCGCGTTTCTTAAAGCATCTAGCCATCCTCTCTTTGCTGGCCTGCACACAGTTCGTCACTCTAATCGCTCGCGCCGGCGATAACGATGTCCCCGTGGTCGTGAAGATCGGCGGCATTCCCTGGTTCACCGCGATGGGCAAAGGCATCAAAGAAGCCGGGAAAGAAACTGGGCTTAATGCTACCATGCTCGGGCCGACCACCGCTGATCCGGCTCAACAAGTTCGAATGGTCGAAGATTTGGTTGCCAGAAAAGTGAAGTTGATCGCGGTGGTCCCCAACGATGCGAAAGCCTTGGAGCCGGTGTTCCAACGCGCCCAGGAGGCCGGCATTCCCGTGATTACCCACGAGTCGCCCGACCAACAGGGCAATACCTGGGACATCGAGATGATTGACAATAAGGAGTTCGGCGATCTGTACATGAAAGAGCTTGCCAAGCACATGGGCGAGGAAGGGGAGTATATGGTTGTCGTAGGCGGGTTAACCGTTCCGCTGCATAATGCCTGGGCTGATGCGGCGATCGCCTATCAAAAAGAGCATTATCCAAAAATGAAGCTGGCCGCAGATCGTTTCGGCACGGGAGAAAGCCTCGACGAAACGAAACGCGTCACCCAGGACACCATCCTGGCTCACCCAAATTTGAAAGGCGCGCTGGTCTTTGGAAGCTCGGGCGTGGTCGGGGCTGCGCAGGCCGTGAAGGACGCGGGTAAGAAGGACCAGATCGCCGTGATCGGCACTTGTTCGCCCTCCCAAGCTCGTAAACTCATTAATGAGGGGATCATTCGCGAGAGCTACATTTGGAATCCCTTGGAAGCGGGAAAAGCGATCGTCCAGCTGGCGAAGATGGTGATTGATGGCACCCCGATCGTCGACGGGATGGACTTTCCTGGTTTGGGTAAGGCGACGGTCGATCCTCAAAAGAGAGTGATTCGGGTGATCAAAGTTCAGCCTATCAACAAGGAGACCGTCGCAGAGTTGGCCGCGATGGGATTGTGAGCAATGGCTGGTGTGCAGGGTCAAGGGCGGGGGACTAACTCTCATTCGGCTTCACGATCTAAGCACACTTTGCGGGAATTGATCTCTTCGTGAAATTCTAACATTTAAAAGGCATCCTGCTTGGAGCACTTTCCTCGACTTGTCCCCCAGGAATTAGGGGGCACAGCGCTATCTCATGACCGACGGATCGAATAGCCCTCAACAACAGGGGAACGGGACGCCCACTACAGCGAAGGGCGAAGCGCCGTTCATCGAGATGCGAGGCATCAGCAAGCGTTTCGGGGGAGTGCGCGCCTTACAGGACGTTAACCTCTCGATTCATGCCGCGGAGATCCACAGCCTTGCGGGGGAGAACGGGTGTGGCAAGAGCACGCTGATCAAGGTGCTTTCCGGTATTCACATGCCCGATGAGGGGCAAGTCATTCTGGAGGGCAAGGCGCACAACCACTTGACTCCAGACGCCTCCCAGCGTTTTGGCGTGCAGATCATCTATCAAGATCTTTCGTTGTTTCCCAACCTTACGGTCGCCGAGAACATCTCCTTTCGGCATCACGTGGAGACGCCGGTGCGGTTGGCCAACCGGAATGTGATGCGCAAGCAAGCCCAGGCAGTGATGGATCGGCTCAAGGTGTCCTTGCCGCTGGATGAACTTGTCGGCACGCTCCCGATTGCCACGCGCCAACTGGTGGCGATTTGCCGCGCACTGGCGGCGGACGCGCGGCTGGTCGTGATGGACGAGCCTACCGCGTCCTTGAGCCACCAGGAGGTCGAGGGCCTTCTGGCTGTGGTTCATGAGTTGAAGCGCCAGAAGATAGCCAACCTTTTTGTCAGTCACAGGCTCGACGAGGTGATGGATATTGCCGAGCGGGTAACGGTGATGAGGGACGGGCGAAATTTTGGAACCTATCCCGTGAGCGAACTTGATCGGCGCCGGCTGGGCGAGCTCATCACAGGCCATGTCTTCGATAGCCGCGTCAAACCACCTTTCTCCAGTGAGGCGGCTCCGGCGCTGGAAGTGCGTGATTTGAGCTGTACGGGTCAATACACCGGGATTAGCTTCGAAGTGCGGCCCGGCGAAATCCTGGGCCTGACGGGCCGTATGGGCTCGGGGCGCACCGAGCTCGCCCTCTCGCTTTTTGGAATGAACCCTCCGGACTCC
>DATLIT010000026.1:0-4608 GCA_035539295.1 Terrimicrobiaceae bacterium
GTCTTCGAGCGTGTCGCGAACTCCAAACCAGTTTCCCGATGCGTACTTCCCGTTCCACCAGCTCTCCAGAGCTGATCCCTTCGGCTTCGACTCCGAGACCGCCGTGGTCTGCCCGGCTCGGACCCCCACGGGAACACCCCACGCAACTCCCAGAACTACTAAACCCCAGAGCACTCTCTTTTCCTTCATTTTCTCTCCTTTGTGTTTTGGGCGAGAAGATCAGCAATCGCCGACCAGTCGCCCCGCTCCGACGAATCGACCGCCAGAATAACGATCAAAGCAGTCGTGATTAATGGCAAGCGTTTTTAGGGGCTTTGTTTGGAGTGTCAACGGAAAAAGTTGAGAGTTTTTAGAGCGCGGCTAGGCGGGCATGTAGAGGATGCGACCGCACTGCGGGCAATGGACGATGCTCCGAGCTGCTCGGACCTGGACGCCGGTCTGGGCGGTGACTTTCATGTGGCAGCCCATGCAGACTTCATGTTCGAGGGTGGCGACGGCGAGCCCGTGCTTGGTTTTAAATAGATGCAGGTAGATGTCGCGGACACTTTCGTCGAGAAGCTGGGCCAGCCGGTCGTGTTCGCTTTTGAGCTCCGTGATGCGGGCTTCCAGGTTAGACTTTCTGCTCTCCAGCCCGGCCAGAAGGTGTTCGATTTTTTGCCGTTCTTCGGCGTGCGCTTTTTCGGCGGCGACAATCTGGGGGTTGAGAGTTTCGATTTCCTCCATGAGATCGAGCTCGCGATCTTCGAGCGCGGTGACGGTCTTTTCGGCGGCTTCGATTTCGTGGGCGAGAGCGGAGTATTCCTCGTTTCTTCGCGTTTGGAGTTGTTGTTGCTTGTAGCGGGAGATGGCCTCTCGCTTCACTCCGGCATCGATTTCTAAATTCCGCCTTTCAATCTCGATCACTTTGGCACGGCTTTTTGCCTTCTCGAGCCGGCTGGCGGAGTCGGCCAACTGCTTTTCGCGCGCCTTTCGTTCTTCGGGCAAGTGAGTGATTTCGGTTTGGAAACTTCGAAGGCGCTGGTCTCGATCCTGCAAGGTGAGCAGCTTCTCGATGACATCAAGCATTTGGCAAATCATGATCGCCCCGTCCAAAATAATCCAGCGATCAGTTTGTGGTAGGGTTGTAGCGGGCAGCTTGGGCGCCTCCCGGCCAGCGCGGTGGGCCCCACTGTCGACAGAGTTGTCCTCGACGGCGAGCAGAACGTCGCGACAACTACAGATCTCGAGGAGGTCTCTATGGTTGGCGAGCTATTCCTTCCAGCGGCGGGCGTCGGGAACGTTTACGCCGAGTTGGTCAAGGATGCGCCATACGACGGTATCGGCCAGTTCGATGAGGTTTGCTGGTCGTGTATAGAAGGAGGGCGAGGCTGGCACAAGAATGGCGCCCGCTTCCATGACGGCCAAGGCATTGCGCGCGTGAATGAGATTCCACGGCGTCTCGCGAGGCACGAGGATGAGCTTGCGGCGTTCCTTCAAAAACACATCGGCGGCGCGCAGGATCAGGCTTTCGCTGATGCCGTTGGCGATGCGGCCGAGGGTGCTCATCGAGCATGGAATTACGATCATCGCATCAAACTTTGTGCTGCCGCTGGCGAAGGGAGCATTCATGCTCTTATCGGAATGCTCGACCATCCCCACCGGAAGATTGAGGTCGCCGATCTCGTCATGGATGACCTGCTTGGCATAGGGGCTAAAGACGATGTGCAGTTCGTGCTCGGCAGTGTCCAAGTAATGAATCAAGCGCTGCAGATAGACAGCGCCGCTCGCTCCGGTTGCGGCGAGGACGAGACGCATTTTGGGAAGTGTCTGCTCGGGATGTGGCCGGTTCGAGCCGTGCTCTCCTTGGCCGCAGCCTAGATCAACTTTGATTCGTGGAGAGCTTTAAGGATCGCTGAAGTTCTGCCTAAAACATCGGCGTAGATTGCCGTTGCTCCGGGATCGGGCTCGTTGCGGGAAGACTCATCTAGTTGGATCAGGCGGTCTGAAATCTCCGCCAGGTTGGCATCGGATCCATGCTCCTTGTTCCAAACCCATCCTGCTTGCAGGGCGCCCCCGAGTCCGGCCCCTTCTCCACTCTGCAAACAGACCGTTGGCACTCCGAAGATGTCGGCGCACATTTTGCGCCAAAGGCGGCTGTTGCTGCCGCCTCCGGTCAGCCGTATTTCGGAAGGGTTCATCCCGAGTTGGCGGAAGCGAGCCAGCCCATATCCTAACCCGAGAGTGACTCCCTCGTAAGCCGCGCGGACCATGTGCGCGGGCGTGAAATTTGTGAGGTTCAGACCGTGGAAAACGCCGGTCCCATTAGGCAGATCGGGAGTGCGCTCGCCTGTGAGGTAGGGGAGCAGAAGAAGTCCATCGCAGCCGGCCGGCACCGCGCGTATCTCCTCTTCCAGCCGCGCATAGTCCCACCCGAAAAGCTTGCGGATATGCTCGGTGACCAGCGTGAGATTGAGCGTGCAAACAAGCGGCAGCCAGTTGTCGGTGCTATCGCAAAAGGCAGCCACCTCGCCGCGCGAGTCGACGATGGGCACTGTGGAAAAGGCGAAGAGAGTTCCAGAGGTTCCGAGGCTTGCCGTGACCACACCCGGCTGGATATTGCCGGTGCCGATGGCGGCCATCATGTTGTCACCACCTCCCGCGCTGACCGCAGGGGGCGCGGAAAGGCCCCATTTCTGGCAGAGTTCTTTGCGCAAGTCTCCATGCGCGACTCTTGACGAGTCAAGCGTCGGGAGCTTGCCGGGAAGATCCTCCGCAATGTAGTTGACCACCTTCGTTGACCACTGTCGCGTTTCCACGTCGAGCAGCGCGGTGCCTGAGGCATCGCCAAATTCCATTCTTTTGACTCCGGTCAGCCAAAAGTTAAGATAGTCGTGCGGCAGCAAGACACTGTCGGTTTTCTTCCAATTTTCGGGCTCGTTCTGGCGCAGCCACAAGATCTTGGGAGCCGTATAGCCTGTGCGCATGGTATTTCCCACGAGCGCGATGACGGCGTTTGCTCCGCCGAAATGCTCGGTGATCTGGTCACACTGTTCCCCGGTGGTCGTGTCGTTCCAGAGCTTGGCGGGGCGGACAACTTGGTCGTTCTTGTCGAGGACGACCAACCCGTGTTGTTGGCCGCTCACTCCGATGCCGCGAATCTCTTCTTTGCGCGAGCCGAGTTTGGCGATGACTTCGCCGATCGATTGCTCGGCGGCATCAACCCAATCCTGCGGATTTTGTTCCATCGCGCCGGCTGGCAAATTGGGAACGAACCCGTAGGCCTTTTGCGCGGAAGCGAGGACTTCGCCGGCGTCCCAATCCAGAGCGATCGTCTTGGTGCTTTGGGTGCCGCAGTCAATTCCGAGAAAAATCATGGGAGAAACAAGTTTGAGTGAAGGAGCAGTACCAGCGTGCCGCCGACCTATAAAGAACTTTTGCGGCGCGGGAGGGCCTTTAGACCATGCCCAGCTTCTGCTTGCCCGCCTCGCTGATTCGGTCGGGGGTCCAAGGCGGGTCCCAAACGAGATCAACATTCGCGTCGGTGACGCCGTCGAGGGTGAGGATCTTTTGACGCGCTTCGCTGGCAAGAATTGGACCCATGCCACAGCCTGGAGCCGTGAGTGTCATTTGAACATTGACTTCGCTGCCGCCCTCCTGGTGTGACTTGATGTCGAGCGAATACACCAGGCCCAAGTCGACGATGTTTACCGGAATTTCGGGGTCGTAGCAGGTCTTAAGCTGATTCCAAGCTGCTTGCTCGAGATCACCCTCGGTCGGTCTCTCTGATCCCGAGGTGGCCTCCCGGCCGATAGCATCCGCATCCTGACCCTCGATCCGGTAGAGACCAGCCTGACTGGGAACAAGGATGGTGAATGAGCCGCCAAGTGCCTGCGTGATGAGCACCTCAGTCCCGGTTGCGAGGGTGATTCTCTCGCCGCTCGGTATACGGGTGACCTCGACGTCTCGAGTTGTAGTCGCGGAGGTTTGATGGCTCATTGAGGAAGTTAATGGTTGAGAGTTGATAGTTGAGGCGTTCCCGCTCATTCACACTGAGCGCGCTGCAAGAGAGCTTACTAGTCGTCGTCTTTCTCGGAAATGGCACCAGAAGATTTGTAACCGGCGAGGTATTGTTCAACGAGGAGGAGGCGTCCCTCACCGGCACGCTGCACAATTTTCAGGAGCTGGTCCATCGAACTGACTTCTTCGAGTTGCTCGGTGACGAACCACTGCAGAAACGTAAAGGCGATATGATTGTTTTCCCGCAAGGCGGTATCCATGAGACCGTTGATCAGGTCTGTGACTTTGATCTCTTGGTCGAGGGAAAGTTTGACCGCATCCTCGGCGAACGGAAAGCGCGCGACCGGCTTCGATACCGCTGGAATCTCGACGCGAGCACCGGCATCGATGAGGAACTTGATGAACTTCATCGCATGTTCGTGCTCTTCATCGGCCTGCTTGTAAAAGTGCCTTGCCAAAAAGGGAAGAGACTCAGCGTCAAAATGAGACGCGATGGCCGTATATTGAATGCTCGCAGCGAACTCGTATCCAATCTGCTCGTTGATTTTGTCGTTGAGAGTCTGGGAAATCAGCATGCCCCTGAAGTTCTGTGCAGGTGCGACAAACGTCAAG
>DATLIT010000027.1:0-2717 GCA_035539295.1 Terrimicrobiaceae bacterium
CCACGGTCGTCGCGACGGATGCTTTTTCCGTTTTTGCCAGCATTCGCACTCTCAAGCCATCGATCTGCGCGGCGTCTCCCGGCCCAGGAACCTACCGCGTCCGAGATTGACGAGCGAGGGGCTGTTTGCGGCGACTGGCCGGATACCAGGGGGGTGGACTGATAAATCGCGATTGTTCGTCAATCAGTAGCGCATTTCCCCCGAAAGCGGCCGCAGCAGTGACAACGATGGAACGTCTCTAAAGTGCCAAAACCAGGCCGATGCGTCGCGGACCGCAGCTTGTCTGTATCGCTCGGCGGTCAGCCATATCTGCTTGGTGCAAAAGCAAGCGAGCCGAAATGAAGGCGGCGAGAATCTTTTTTAGTTTTCGAGGTCGCATGGGACCTCGACAAAGCTGAGCTTACTGCACGCCGTAGTGCGCAAAATCCTCAACGATCTTCGAGTCGATTTTCGTTGCCGCCGCGACGTCGGCATTGCCACCGGTTATGTCACCCTTCTTCAGCTTGGCAAGTCCGCGTCCATAGAGCGAGCTTGCCAGCGTCGGGTCGAGTTGCAGCGCCGAACTATAATCTCCGATGGCCGAATCCCATTCGCCCATCTTGAGGTAGGTGAACCCGCGCGAGTCTAACGTAGCGGCGACACCAGGCTGCAACCGAAGTGCCTCGTTGCAATCCGCCAGCGCCGCCTGCAATTCGCCGACTATGGCGCGGGTCCAGCAGCGTCCGTTCCACATGGCTTCCGACGTAGGCTTAAGACGGATCGCCTCGTCATAGTCCCGCACTGCGCTCTGGTACTCGCCTTTGTTGAGGTAAGCTTCGGCACGGTTAAAGATGGCGCTGGCGTTGTTGGGATTGAGCTTGATCGATTCGTCAAAGTCTTCGATAGCGCGGTCGTACTCGCCCTTTTTCTGGTAAGCCACGCCGCGGTTGTTGAAGGCTCTGGCATGGTTGGGATTGAGCTTGATCGACTGATCGTAGTCCTGGATGGCACGGTCGTATTTGCCACGTAGGCGTTACCACGGTTGTTGTACGCGATGACTAGGGTTTGCGTCGTCTGCTTGCCCGAATTGATGAGTGAAGTGCACCCATCGATCTGAATATCGGGTGACGTGCGATCCACGCCATTACACAGTTCAATATTCTTTAACATCGGGCGCTGTGCCCCAGCCACCCCCCCGAGTGACAGCAGGATCAGCGTCGACGCCGTGCCGTGGACAACGGCGCGCCTTACACTATTCTGCACCTCCCACTCCTAGGTGGCACGGCTCTATATCGAGGCGTTAGCGAACACAACTTCGGGACATTCGGGCCGCTGTGTCGCGGGGTGGCCCGTTGCTGATTGGAAGCTTCTGTAGCAAAGGATTATGAGCGGCCTAACAGCCCCGACAAATCTTAATGTCGAAGTTCCTGTTGGGTTTGTTTTCGGCCTGCTGGGCCGAAACGGCGTCCGAGGACGATTCCCGTTTCGCTTGGCGTTTAACGGGCGCTCCGCGCTTATTCTCTTCAATACCTCCACGCTTCTCTGTCACGCCGCCCTTGTTCTCTTCAATAAGGGTGGAAAATCTGACACTCCCATCGTCCGAGATCTCAACATGCGGCGTGGTGCCTCGAATTCCCATGGTCGCGACCGGGGTCTCGATCTTCATGTCGCCAGTCTTGGCTACCTTGCCGGCAACGAAAGTAAATGTTCCCTTGGTCAGACTGAACAGGGTCGAATTCGACTTCCCGTTCGGGTCATACACGAACTCATCCAATACCATGCGGGCGTTGCTCGAAAGATTGAATGCGGTGCCGTCGGTGAAAGTAATGCCAACCTTGCCATCGGCTCCGGTCTGGACCACGTCGGCCTTGTAGACAAGATCACCGAGTTTGGTCTGACCGACGCCACTGGCGGCGGGGAGATTCGCTTGAACGACCACGGCGCGCGCATGCTCGACCGTGACCGAACCCGAGGTCGTCACCACTTTTCCGATCGGGCTCGATTCGAGACTTCCTGCAGGGGGCTGCGCAGCATTGCTTTGTGCCCGCACCGAATCCGGTAGCAAGGCGCTCCCGGCCAGAATCAGGCCGACGACGAACACGGCGGTTACATGCGCTTGCATGGTGCCTCCTGCCTAGAGGTGGTGCCTCCTGCCTAGAGGATAACGCATATTGGCATACGTTGTGCCTGCGAACAATACGCGTTTGGGTTGTGAGCGCGACGGCAGCCGCGAGATTTCCCAACCGACGACGTGGGAGAGCTTGCACCCGCCCCGCCTAGTTCCGGGCGGGCTCCCCCCGCAGCTCAGATCAGAACGATTCAGGTCTCCTTAAGTACTTCGTGCGGCGCCCCAGTCATAGTCACAGCCGCCTTCAGTGTGGCTTTGCGCCGGAAGCGGCCGCAAGGCCTGTCCGCCAAACCATGGTTTCGCCTATCGCAGGCGCGGCATGGCCCCCCCAAGGGCTCTCGCTGCGGGAAGACGGTGGTCGGGAGACCCAGAGGTCTGCACCGCAAATTTTGATGCAAGTGTGAAGTAGTTCACACAAGGCTGGCCGAGCTCGCTTTAATTTGAATTCCTTATGGTACATAAGTAAGGTACATCGCGCTCCGGGTAGTCCGGTAATAAAGCACATAAGCCAAACCAGCCGGGGCGAGGTACCGTCATCAGACGGGGAGGGTCGCCGTGTTCCGTAGCGCCAGCAATGCGCTTGGTGTGGATGGCGTTGTGTTCGGCTCCG
>DATLIT010000028.1:0-3639 GCA_035539295.1 Terrimicrobiaceae bacterium
CCCGCACATCGTCACGCGCGTAGGGCCCGCGATATGGGTCGGGTGCCAACGCGTGGTGGACACCAAAGCTATGGGGAATGTTAAATTTCCACGTGCTGTGCGCCGTCATGGAAAGTGCAGCGGCATTTCCGCCATGATAAGCATTGCGAAGGGCAATGACGTCATAATTGCCCGTGTAGGCACGCGCCATAAGAAGGGCGAGATCATTGGCTTCGGAACCCGAGTTGACGAAATAGCAGACTTTCAAATCGGGCGGCAGCTTCGAAGCCAAATGCCGGGCATACTCGCCGGCTGCGGGATGGAGGTGGATCGTGGTCGAGTGCTGTAAAGTTTCCAATTGTGCACGCGCGGCATCAATCACCTGCGGATGCCGATGCCCGACACTGATCGTGACAATGCCTCCAAGTGCATCCAGATAGCGTTTGCCTGTTTCATCCCAGACGTACTGCATCCAGCCCTCAACCAGCATCAGCGGCTTCCCGTAGTAGAGGAAAATCCCCGGATTCAGGAATTCCCTGCGGAGCGCGAGCACTTCGTCCGCCGTGGGTCCATGATATGGCCTCGGCTGAAATTGACAGTGGGGAAGTGGAACTTCTCTCATGACGAGGATGGCGGAGCAAATCCTGGCTTCTCGGCGAAGTTCACAGCTCTCCGCAGAGGAATGCGAGCAATCCGAAGCGCCTTCGAATTCACGAGCCGAGGATTAGCGAAGCGAGGCCCGAGCCGTCGAAGAAGATTTCACTCTTGAAACCGTCCCATTTGGCGGAACTTGTTGTAACGACGCTGAACGAGTTTATCTACGGGAATTTTTTCGAGCTCGTGCAAGGCGGCGACAATGGCTTCTTTCAAATTCTTGCCGGTCTCGGCGGGATCTCGGTGAGCACCACCGAGTGGTTCCGGCACAACTCCGTCGATCACGCCGAGCTTGAGAAGCTCGCTGGCGTTGAGCTTGAGAGCTTCAGCGGCTTCGGGTGCGTGTTTGCGGTGCTTCCACAAAATAGCCGCGCAACCTTCCGGGCTGATGACCGAATAGTAAGCATTTTCAAGCATCAGGACGCGGTCGGCGACTCCTATTCCAAGCGCTCCACCGGACCCTCCCTCTCCGATGACCACGGCCACGATGGGTGTTTTCAAAATCATCATCTCGCGAAGATTTACGGCGATCGATTCGGCGATATGCCGCTCCTCCGCGCCAATTCCGGGATACGCGCCGGGAGTGTCGATAAGTGTCACGATCGGACGCTTGAACTTTTCTCCCAGCCGCATCAGCCGAAGGGCCTTGCGATATCCCTCCGGATGCGGGCTGCCAAAGTTTCGGAGCAAATTCTCTTTGACGTCCCGGCCCTTCTGCTGCCCGATGAGCAGGCATTTCGTGCCGTCGATCTTCGCCAGGCCGGCTGGCATCGAGGCATCGTCACCGAAAAGACGGTCTCCCTTAAGCTCGACGAAATCGCTAAAGGCAAGCTCGACGTAGTCGAGAAAGAAAGGCCGTGCAGTGTGGCGTGCAATCTGCACCCGTTGCCAGGCTGTCAGATTTGCGTAAGTCTCTTTCCTCGTCTCCTCGATCTTTTCCTGGATCATCCGCACTTCCGGATCAAGGTCAATGTCCTTGCCGTGAAGATGACGCTTAAGTTCCTCGAGCTTCTGCTCGAGTTCAACCAGCGGCTTCTCAAACTCGAGAATCTGGGACTTCATGAAATAAGGACGCGCTATTGGATGGTGACGGGAGATCCACGAGAAACGAGAAGAAAAATTTCCTCTATGTCGGGCTGGGCAACAAGAATGCCGGGCGGAGGATTCTCGGCCCCCGCAGGGAGGCTGCGAATGGCGAGCCCGGCGACTCCGAGCATCACCCAGCGATCGCTATCGGAGTAGTTTTTGTCGCCAAAGGCTACCCGACTGGATCCTCGCAGCGCGATCTTATCGCCTACTTTCGTCTTCGCAGAGGTGGCCATGCCCGGCGTCTTCAGTGAGAGCGTCCGATATTCCTTGAAGAACTCGCCCTTATTAAAAAGGGTGAGGGTGCCAGCCTTACGGTCGACCACCGCGCTAATGTCCAATTGCGGGATGACCAGCTTCTGACCAATCTTAAGATTGATCGTCTCCATCTTGTTGACGCGAAAAATCAATTCTGCATTACTCTTGAATTTCGACGCAATCTTCACAAGCGAGTCACCTTTTCCCACAGTATAGGAAATTTTGTCCGGTGACGGAGTCGACGAAAAGACTTGGGCGGTATTGATTCGACCCAAGGCAGCCTTCGCCTCGGCGAGTTTCGGAGCCAGCGGGAAGTTGCGAATGAAATCTCCCAATGCGGCTCGGGCACCCTCAATGTCGCCTGACTGCTCCAGAGCTGCCGCTTTCTCAAAAATGGGCAAAGTGTAGTCGGGGATTTGGCCTGATTCCGCTGCTGCTTTGTCCTCCCGGTCGAGTTGTCGTGGTTTCCAGTAGAGCTCGTAGCCAAAGTAGGCCGATCCGCCAAGAATCAAGCCAACCAGCACGAGGATGATAAGCGTTCGCACGATGGAAGCGTTCTAAAGCAACTCCTGCAGGAGGGCATTAGAGCGACTCGTCCGGCGTTTTGCAAACGATGAAATGTTCTCAGATCAAGCCGCGCCTCTTCCATTCATCAAGGTTCTCGGCCGTTGAGTGCTGGATGAGATCCATGGTAAACTTGAGCAGGCAAACCTCCCAGGCCTCATCAACTCCGGCGATCAAGGCAGCGGCGGGATCGCTCTTATTGTTTAAGTTTTCCTTGAGATTGCCTAAGACGGCTTCCATCGAATCGCGCACGATGCTTTGTTCGAGATCTGATTTGCGGAGCTGAAATCCATACCGCAAGATCCTGAAGGAGTCAGAATGCTGCTCGACCCAATCTGCATAGTCCCGCGCCTTGCTTCCAAAACCTTCGAGTAAAAGCTTGGAAAAGTGGTGCGGCGACATGATGCGCGGCCGCTCAGCATCGATGCGACCGCCGCGAATGCGGACAGCGTTCACCTCGTCCATCAATTCACTAACGAGAAGAAATCGGAAGCTCGTCGATCCGAACGTCTCGATGCGGCGTTGCGGTTGGACCACAACGCGAGTGTTCTCCATCGCGTAATGGAAATCGTGCTCCTCGATCATTCATAAGATAATAGGGCCGCTTCTCTTGCGCGCAATAGAAGTCTCGAAATTTGACAAGATCAGCTTTTCTGCTCTTAAGCTCACCTAGTGAAAATTGCCCTGGGCCTCCTTGGCCGATCCCACGAACCCACGGTCGCCTGCGATTGCATCAAAATGCTGCCCGTGAGTTTTTCACGCTCGCCCGCGTCGGCCCCCCCGATATACATTGCCCAAACTCAACCTGAAGACGCAACTTGGGGCAAGGACGCTCCGCGTCCGCAAGACGACAACGATCCCGATCCGCCAAGTAGCATCCTTGTTTTTTCGCAGGCCTTCAAAGTCGATCTGACCCAAAATTTGAGAGAACAACCCTGAGCAATCCCTCGCCGCCAACCAATCCCCCGCGCGTGAATCTGCGCACGCCCGACGTCATGTCGCGCGTGCAGGCAGAGGTGGAAAGCCATTATCGAAGCGGATTGGTAGAGCGAATTCGCGCGCAGGGAGGGGTCCTTCAGCAAGGCGGGACCATTATCC
>DATLIT010000029.1:0-2813 GCA_035539295.1 Terrimicrobiaceae bacterium
AGGCAGCATCCCAACGCAAAGGTCGTCGCTCATCCGGAGTGTACCTTCGCTGTGCGGATGCTCGCTGACGAAGTATGCTCGACCGAAAAGATGGTCGGCTACTGCCGCGAGAGCCCGGCCAACGAATTCATCATCGTCACCGAAAGTGGCATGCTGCACCGTCTGCGAAAAGAAGTGCCAGGCAAGGTGTTCATTGCCGGTCCCACCGATCTCTGCGCCTGTAATGATTGCCGGTATATGAAGCTCAATACTCTGGAGAAGTTGCGCGATTGCCTCGATTATCTAGACCCTGAGATAACGATTCCGGAGCCGATTCGCGTGAAAGCAGAGCGATCAGTTCGCCGAATGCTCGAATTGAGTCGGTAATAGTCTGGTTTCGTCGCATAGAGCCACCATCGGTTTCGGCCACACTTCGCTTATCTCCAGAAATGCGCTACCTGGTGAAAGCCCGCGTGAAGAACGGAAAGCAAAAGGCTCTTCTGAACGCCATTAAGGAAGGCACTCTCGGACAAGGATCGATTGCCGGCGACGAATACCTTGATGATATGGAACACGCTCGCCTGCAGAAAGACGGCACGACTGTTTGGGTCGAGGTTTGTTACTGCCGGACTCCGCTCCAAGAGGAACGGCCCTACTGGGAGAAATTCTTCGAGTTGCTCGAAGTTAAGGACGCTCACTCACGCCGCAATTGTCGTCACGAGAATGGCACCGAACCTTGGGCCTGCAGCAACTGCACCTGCACAGAGCGCCTGCAACGACGGCTGCAAACATGCGGAGAGTCGTTTCTGACGAGTCTTCCTGTCGAAGATAGTCGTTGATAATGCTACTCTTATACTTCTTATTATCGAGTTCGCGTGAATAAATGTTTGCTGCTGGCCGGCACGAAAAAGGGCTTGTTCTTGCTCCTTAGCCCGGATCGGAGCCGTTGGGAACTCACGGGACCCTTCCATACGGGACGTGAGATTAACCACGCGATCTATGATCGTCGCACAGGCGCGATCGTCGCCGCTGTGAACGATGCCTGGTTTGGTTGCGAGATCAGTCGCTCGACGGACTTCGGAAGATCTTGGCAAGCCGCGCAGCAAAACCCAGCCTTCCAAGCAACCTCGGACTATCAGCTGGAGCGCATTTGGCATATTGAATCGGGCAGGCCGAGTGAACCGAACGTTCTCTACGCCGGAGTTGCGCCCGCTGCGCTTTTTCAGAGCGTCGATCGCGGCGAAACCTGGTTCGAGGTCTCGTCGCTAACGAACCACCCCACCCGCTCTCGGTGGCAGCCGGGTGCAGGTGGGCTCTGCCTGCATTCTATCGTCATAGACCCCGCGAACCAGAATAGGATGTTTGTCGGGATCTCTGCGGTCGGGGTTTTTCGCACCGATGACGGCGGACAAACGTGGCAACCCGCAAACAAGGGAACACGCGCAGAATTTCTTCCTGACAAGTTTCCTGAATTCGGCCAGTGCGTTCACAAGTTGCTTCACGCCGGCGACAGCGGTTCGCTTCTTTTTCAGCAGAATCATTGCGGAGTCTACCGCAGCCGCAACGCGGGTGCTGATTGGACCGAAATCACGGCAGGGTTGCCCTCCGATTTCGGTTTCCCGCTGGCGATACATCCCCACCAGCCAGAAACTCTCTACGTGATACCGCTGCAAGGTGCGGAATTTCGCTGTCCGCCAGGGGGAAAGTTGTGTGTCTACCGGAGTGGAAACGGCGGCGAATCTTGGGAGCCCCTGGATAAAGGTCTGCCGCAACGAGATGCCTACGTGGGAGTGTATCGGGAGAGCATGGCTACCGACTCCCTGGATCCGGCAGGAGTATATTTCGGGACGAACACCGGAAAGCTATTTGGATCGGACGACCAAGGCGACTCATGGCGCGTGATCGCGGATAACCTGCCTCCGATTTACTCGGTTTCAGCGGCAGTTCTCTGAAATTCGCGCGATCAGAAAGCTCAAGACTCGCCAGCGAGCGCTGATCTCGAGCGCCTAGCCAAATCGAGAATCCGTTACTCGCCGGACACCGCAGCGAACTCCTGGGGATCGATGACAAACCTCAGGACGCGCTTGGGAATTGTGCACTCGACCAATTCCACTTTGGTATGAATCACAACGAACCCGCGGCTGTCGATGGTGGCATTCATGAAATAGGCGCGCGATTTGTCGACGATCTGATCCCAGACTCGCTTCATCGTTTCGGCGTCACGCAAAAAAAGTTCCGCGCGGCCGCTGAGGTTGACCACCAAGCCAAAATCTCGATCCGTGAACATCCATTGGACAATCGGGTTTTCCCGAATTTGAGCCACCTTCCGGCTGTTGGCGGCCGTCAACGTATACAGATTGGGAAAGTCCTCGAATGACATCGTCGCCATCCATCGCGATTGCGGCGAGCCGCCCTCATCGACGGTGCTCAAGACCCCCGGATTGTTGGCTTTGAGCAGCTGCCGCGCCATGCGGATCACCTGTGCTCGGTCATTTGGATCTAGAGAGTTTAGGTCGGTCTCGGAAAATGTGTTCATCACGGTTAAACGCCACGGCGATCGGGCCACCTCCTCTTTACTCTGCACCGCATAACCTGACAAGAGATCCGACGCCGTCCAACGGCCGTCCACGTATGCGCGAGACGCCCCCGGCCGTTGAAAGCTGCGAGCTGAGTAGTTGACGGGTGCGGTTTGCGGCACTTTGTTACACGAGCAATGGATTCCTTTCTCCCAAACGCTCGCGAACTCGAGCGTCTCGAAGCGTGAGCTTCCCGCCAATGCAACTCGATCTTGCCCTCTTTCAAACGGCCTCCGCGCCCCAACCGCGAGTTCACAC
>DATLIT010000030.1:0-5930 GCA_035539295.1 Terrimicrobiaceae bacterium
TGGCAGGGTTGCCCGGCGACCAATGGCTCGCCGATCTGATAAAAATGCTCGCCCGCAAGCATGAGTTGCGAGTCATCGAACTGCCCGATGGCGTCCGGACGCGAAGGCGGGGTGCTCTGCGTTGCTTCTTTAACTATAACCCGTCACCGGTTCAGCTGTCCGGTTTAGAAGGTGTCGATATACTTTTAGGCAATGCGGATTTGCCGCCAGCCGGCGTTCTGATCGCCCGCAAAAGCCAGCCTCGTTAGAACCGCGGTTACCTATCAAGCAAGAACGGCGCCGTATTTTAGCTAAGGGGCCGATTGAGGATTCGATTTCGTCTTGGCCAGACAAAGCGTGGGTGCATGGCTGAAAGAACTGGCCAGCGCGACTGAATTGCAGGTTACCTGATTTCCAATGAATCCTCGACGAATTTCGCGACGCTTTGAAGAACTCGCTTCCACAGGAGAGAGCGGATTTATCGCGTACATTACTGCAGGCGATCCGTCCTCCGAGGCAACACTCGCTATTGCTCATGCACTCGAATCCGCGGGCGTAGATCTTTTGGAGTTGGGAATTCCTTTTTCGGATCCGCTTGCCGACGGACCAACGATTCAAGCAGCCTCCAACCGCGCACTCGTCGCGGGAATGACCGTCGCCCGATCTCTCGAGATCGTAGAGCGCTTCCGTGCCAAGTCGGAGCTTCCTATTGTTCTTTTCACCTATCTTAACCCCATCTATGCCTTCGGTTTTGGGAAATTCTTGACGCAGGCGGCTGCGGTCGGTGCAGACGGGTTATTGATTCTGGATCTCCCGCCCGACGAAGCCGAACACGACACTGGGCTGATCTGGTCAGGCGGTCTTGATCCAATTCGTCTGGTTGCGCCCACCACCCCATCCGAACGCATGGCGAAGATCGTTTCAACTGCGCAAGGATTTGTCTATTACGTTTCTCGCGAGGGAGTGACTGGCGAGCAGATCCGACTTGCAGACACTATCTCCGCGCAAGTGGCCGAGTTGCGCCGGCACACCCCCTTGCCCATCGCGGTTGGATTCGGCATTTCGAGCCCGGAGCAGGCTGCAGTGGTCGCTAGCCAAGCGGATGCGGTCGTTGTTGGGAGCGCAATCGTCAGGCAGATCTCAGAGAACGGCACAGCTCCCGACCTCGCCAGGCGGGTTGCGGATTTCGTGCGCCCGCTTGTGCAAGCCACCAAGTCCGCCTAGTTTCCGCAGTCATGCTACTTTCCTTCACCAAAATGAACGGCGCAGGCAATGATTTCGTCATGATCGACAATCGCAACAAAACGCTCTCGTTGGACCCTTCGCGCGTGGCGCTGCTTTGCGATCGCCATCGTGGGGTCGGAGCCGACGGCGTTCTTGCGGTCGAGGCCTCGGCGCAAGGTGCAGATTTTCGAATGCGCTACTACAATGCCGACGGGGGAGAAGCGGAGATGTGTGGCAACGGAGCACGGTGTTTCGCTCGTTTCGCACAACGTTTGGGTGCAAGCGATGCTGAAATGAGCTTTGAGACCTTGGCGGGAACAATCAGAGCTTCTTTTCCCGGCGACCTCGTCTCCGTTACCATGAGTGATCCCAATTCCTATCGCGCCCCTTTCGATTTGGCAATCAACGGCCGAACTCTGGACATCCACTTCCTGAATACTGGAGTTCCCCACGCGGTCGTCTTTTCTGACGATATCGCCGCGATTGATGTGGTCAAAGATGGAGCGGCTCTTCGTCATCATCCCGCTTTTGCGCCTCGAGGAACAAATGCCAATTTTGTTCAAGTGCTCGCTCCGCAATCCATTGCCGTGCGCACCTATGAACGTGGCGTGGAGGCAGAGACCCTCGCCTGCGGAACAGGTGTCTGCGCGGCCGCGCTCCTTCATAGCATGCGGGCAGGCTCGACGTCTCCAGTCAATGTGAAAGTTCGCGGAGGAGATACTCTCGAAGTCGGATTCGTAGCGGCTGGCGGAAACTTTCGGAATGTCACCCTGACCGGCCCGGCAGATTTTGTTTTCGACGGGACGATTTCGCTGTAGTTCTGCACAACAATGTCATTCGCCGGCACGCATACCGCCCTGGTCACACCCTTTAAGAACGGTGCCTTCGATCGTGAGGCGTTCGAGTCACTCATCGAATCGCAGGTCTCCGGCGGCGTCGAGGGGATCGTCCCCGTGGGAACAACGGGAGAATCCCCTACCCTTTCTCACGAGGAGCATTCTGAAGTGATACAGACGGCAATAGAATGCGCCAAAGGCCGTTGCCGCGTTATCGCGGGAACTGGATCCAATTCTACCGCGGAGGCGATTTCCCTGACGCGAGAGGCGGAAAGGCTTGGCGCGGATGCCGCTCTCTTGGTCGCTCCCTACTATAACAAGCCGTCGCAGGAAGGGCTCTATCGCCATTATCGAGCGATCGCCGGTGCCGTGGGAATACCGATGATTCTCTACAGCATACCCGGCCGATGCGGAATCGAGATCGCCGTGGAAACCGTCGCTCGGTTGGCCACTGACTGCGCAAACATCGTCGGGATAAAAGAAGCGGGCGGCTCGGTTGAGAGAGTCAGTCAGCTGCAGCAAGCTTTGCCTGCCGATTTTGAGATCCTCTCTGGTGACGACTCGCTCACACTTCCATTTCTCTCTGCCGGAGGCGTGGGCGTCATCAGCGTAGCATCAAATCTACTCCCCGGACAAATCTCCGCCTTGGTTCGCGCATGGCGGGAAGGTCGAGTCGAAGAAGCTATCGAAGCCCACCGACTTTATTATCGCCTCTTTAAAGACCTTTTCATCGAACCAAATCCGGTGCCGATCAAATATGCGCTCTCATTGAAAAACGGAATGAGTGCCGAGGTTCGCCTGCCTCTCTGCGAGATGTCTGCTTCCAACCAAGAAAAGTTGCGCGCTACCCTCACGGCTGTAAAAATTTTATGACTGCTCGACTGCGCAACGTCGCGGTTTCGGAGGGCACTTTTTCTCGGACGATTTTTCGATGAATCCGCTCAAGCTGCTTGTCAACGGAGCGCGGGGTCGCATGGGTCAGACGGTGGTCGCATGCGCCTCCGCCCATCCTCAATTTGAGGTAGCGGGGCAAGTTGACCTCGGCGACGACCTGCAGATGGCGCTTCCCGCCTGCCAAGTCGTCATTGACTTTACGCAAGCCGATGCGACTGCGACGTTGGCACAGGTGTGCGAACAAGCGGGCAAAATCTTGATTATCGGAACCACTGGCCAGGACAGCAACAGTCGACAGAGAATCGCAAATTCCGCGCGGACGATCCCGATCGTGTTTGCTCCTAATTTCAGCGTTGGCGTAAACGCTCTCTTTTGGCTCACACGCAAAGCCGTCGAGATTCTCGGCCCTGAATTCGACCTCGAAGTAATAGAAATGCATCATCGATTGAAGAAGGATGCTCCGAGCGGGACGGCAAAACGCTTGGCGGAGATCCTGGCCGAAGCCCGGGGTCTCTCGTATGAAGACAACAGTCGTCACGGGCGGACGGGCATGACCGGTGAACGAACCAGCACCGAGATCGGTTTGCACGCGGTGCGCGGCGGCGACGTTGTCGGCGACCACACCGTCATCTATGCCAATGTCGGCGAGCGGCTGGAGTTGAGCCACAAAGCGTCGAGCAGAGAGACCTTCGCAAAGGGCGCCCTGCGCGCCGCGAAATGGGCAACATCCCAACCGCCGGGTCTATACGATATGCAAGATGTCCTTGGCTTGAAATAGCTCCCAGGACATCTAAAGGCAGCCGGAAGGCTCCGCTTTCCTGATCTCGCCAACTTGAAAATGCGCACCGGGATTGCACTTGGATCAAACATTGAACCGCGTTTCGCATATCTCCAAGCCGCTCGCAGGCGAATCGACCTTCTCCATGCAGGACCGGATCCTGTGCTCTGCTCGAAGGTTTACGAAACTTCTCCCGTTGAGTGCCCCCCAGGTTCCCCTCTCTTCCTCAACGCCGTCCTCGAGCTTTCCATCCGGGAAAAGCCATACGACACTTTCCAAAAACTTCAGAGCATCGAACAGGCCCTTGGACGCCGACCCTCGGCGATGAGAAACAGCCCTCGCGTCATCGACATCGACCTGCTCTATTGCGAGGATGCTGTCATCACAACCCCTCGCCTCACCCTGCCCCACCCCCGAATAGCGGAACGTCTTTTCGTCCTTCGCCCGCTCGCCGATATCCGAGCCGAGCTGGTCCTCCCGACCTTTTCCCAAACAGTGGAAGAACTCCTCCGGGAACTCAGCCCCGCAGAGCACGCCATTGTATATTGTAATTCAATATACTAAGTATCAGATTGATGGGGAATAATCTTATCGAGAATAAGTATCAATCGAAGTCGCTGGCGAAGCGCTTCATTGAGCGCAAGGCGAAGTCGTGGAAGTTCGCCGCCTTGACTGCGTATGATTATCCCATGGGCAAACTGCTGGATGGATTGGGGCTCGATTTTTTGCTCGTAGGCGACTCTCTTGGGATGGTTGTACTGGGATATCCTGACACCACCATGGTCACCCTGGACGACATGGTTCATCATACACGCGCCGTGGCTCGTGGAGTGAGTGAAACGCCCCTGATCGCTGACTTGCCTGCGCACAGCACCGAAACGAAAAGGATGGGTGTAAGCAGCGCGCGTAAACTAATCGAGTCGGGTGCGAAAGGCGTCAAACCGGAAGGCGGCAGGGAGCTGCTGCCGGTGATAAAGGGCATCCTAGGGGAAGGAATTCCAGTGCTCGGTCACATCGGGATGCTTCCGCAAAAGGTGAAGGAGGAAGGTGGCTATAAGGTGAAAGGCAAGAATCCGGAGCAAGCGGAGGAGTTAATTGCCGATGCACAGGCTCTCGACGAAGCCGGGGTATTCGGGCTGGTCCTTGAGCTGGTCTCGCCTCCTGTCGCTGAAGCGATTTCCCGAAAAACTCGGGTGCCAACGATTGGAATCGGCAGTGGAAGCGGCTGTGACGGCCAGATCCTCGTAACTCACGATCTTCTGGGAATGTTTCCCTGGTTCAAGCCACGCTTTGTGCGTCCAAAGGTAGATTTGGCCGCACAGATTCAATCCGCAGTCACCGAGTTTGTGAAGGAGTGTCGCAAGGTTGGAGAGTGAGTTGAGGCATCATCCATTTACGCGCCACCCGCGATCTGCTAAGGAAAATGTTGGCATGAAATTGCGACTGTTGATGCTCTTTTTCCTCGTGCCAGTCCTCCACGCGGAGCTCCCTCCCTCAGCATACGAGGCGATGCAAGCGAAGGCGCCGGAATACTTCAAAATTGAGATATTGCGGGTCGATGTGGCCCCTGGAGAGACTCCGACCGAACAGAATGTGCAATTGGTTGCTCTCATCACGGAGGTTCTTCGCTCGGCGAGCGGCGCCAAGCCCAATGAAATCATCAACATTGTTTACTCGGTGGTCGAGCATCCAAGGGGCTGGGCAGGGCCGGGTCCGGTTCCGATCCTACGCGAGAAGGAGCGAACTGTCGCTTACCTCAGAAAGCTAGAGGTCGGCGATTTCGAGCCGGCAGCGGGGCGGATGACCTTTACCCACTTTTAGGACTCGCAGTCTTATAACTTTCTCGTGGATTTCGTAGGTCGCCGGGCGAGTGAAAGCCGCAAGCTTCTGCTGGCGGGAATTTTCACTGAATCTGGTTCTTGCGCTGGCGAAGATCGCTGGCGGTCTGGTCGGGCATTCTAACGCGCTGATTGCCGACGGCATCGAGTCATCGCTCGATGTCTTGAGTTCGACGATGATGTGGGGAGCCGTCAAGTATGCGGAGCGCCCCCCGGATCCCGAACACCCCTACGGCCATGGCAAGATGGAATCATTAGCAGCTGTTGCTGGCTCACTGCTGCTCGTGGCCGCCGGGGCAACGCTTGGATTTCACAGCATCCGTCAAATTGTGGTCTTGCAACGATCGACGGAACCCGGAGTCGGTCCCGCAGGCTTTACCT